>DASTQY010000345.1:0-2897 GCA_035761525.1 Nitrospira sp.
GGTCAGTCCTTGTGCTCGCGAAAGGCGGCACATCAGAAAAAGAAGGGCGTGAGGGCTGGTTGATCTCCTGTGCTCGCCGAACGCGCGCACCAGATCCATCGAATTCTTAGCAAGTCGGTGCTCGTTCAAGCGCGCAGTAGGAGATCAAACCAGCCCCGCCCCGGAGAGAGTACGAGCGAGCTTGGAAGGCCATTTGTATGGGCGGTGCTCGTCCAAGGGCGCAGTAGGACCAGCATGGCTACCACTCCATCAAGGGGAGGCACAAGCCAGCTTGGAAGGAGCATCGAAACGCGCGCACGTTTGGACTGATCAAGGCTGTTCCAAGCGAGCTTGGTAGAAACATTTGGTGCAGGTTAGGCAGGGATTGTAACCGCTGATGTTCAGTCGTCAGACTTATTGGGAGGGGGGAGAACCTCCTGCAATACCAATCCTAATTTATCCAACGAAAAGGCCTTTTGGATAAAGGCCGTGGCGCCGCGGTTCAGCAGCTCTTGCTCCACTTCTTCTGTGCCGTGTCCACTAAACACGACGACTGGTAGGGAGGGGTGCAGGGTACGCAACTGCTGCAGGACGCTGCGACCGTCTATTTCAGGCATGCGGAGGTCCAACACGACCCCATCAATATGTTGCCGGTGACAGGCCATCAACCCCGTTCGACCATTCTCTGCCAAAATGACTTCATACCCTCTTTCCTCCAAGACGGCACCTATGAGGCCACGGTCTTGGGCATCGTCATCAATGACGAGAATCTTGGCCATATGAGCTCTCATATCCTCGTTTGTCATACCATTCGTCCTTGGACAGAATAGCAGCCTTCGAGTGTTTCATCTAGAAAAGTTGGAGTTGAGGGAGCGCCCACCATGCTCTGAGCATCCGCCTGGCCGGATGGTTTGGATACGACCTGGCGAAGGCAGTGGCCTCAAGGCGTCACGGCGGAATTGTGCGGACGATACGGCGTGACTTCATCCGTACGCGGGAGGCACAATAAGGCTTCAACGATCAGGAGGAATGCTCGTGAAGATGCTTACCATTGTATGTCGAGAGCAGTTCGAAGAAGAGGTGCTCGCCGTGTTCAGCAATTTGAAGATTTCAGGGTACACGGTGGTGCACGGGGTGGGCGGCAGCGGCGAAACCGGCGAGGTCTCGGTCATGCACACATCGTATGATCACAACAAGCTGATCCTTGTGGCGCTCGACGATGATCGGATCAACCTCCTCGTCAAAGGCGTGAAGCAGTTGCTGGCCCGGCTGGTCGAAGAACGTTTCGGGGATCCGGTTCCGCTTAAGGCTTTCGTTCAGCCTTGCGAACCAGTCGTGTAACGAGCAAAGCGTGCGCTCTTGTTTGTTAGGTTAGGCGTTCAGACTACGAACGAGGAGGAAGATACCATTATGAAGAACGTTGAGATGACCGTCGAGGGAACCCTGCTGACGATCAAGGTGGATCTCTCCAAAGAGTTCGGGCCCTCTTCGTCTGGAAAGACCATCATCATCGCCTCGACGGAGGGAAATGTGACGATTCCGAATCGGGAGGAAAAGGTTGGGCTCAACGTCTACCGAAAGAAGTAGGGGAGGCATCGTCCTCATCATCCGATGACACCGTTTCAGCCGCTGAACCGCCCCGCTGAATACTCCTCTCGAGCGCCGCTTGTTGCCCTTCCTTGAATTAATGGGTGGGGTCGCGGATCTTGACTCCTGAGCATTGTGTTTTATATGTTGAAAACCATGGAAAGGGACCCTGGCAGATGAAGCGCCGTAGTGCGATCATTGCGATCATATCGGTGACGTGTTTGCTGGGCCTCTTGTCATTCTCCAATCCGGGAGAGGCAGGTGAGAGGACTGTCGGCAAAATCGACCCGGCCGCTTTGAAGAACCAGGTGATTGGCCAGGAAGCCACCCTATCTCTGGACTCATTGACGGCCTCGAAAACGTTCCGGGACCTTCCCTCCATCAGCGGAAACTACACGGTGAAGGGGAAGCGGATCATGCCCTATATCGGTGCAGGTTTTGGTCACGGCTATACGTCAGATGTTGACCGGTCGTTGAATGGCAGCCCTTCCAGCCAAACTGATCCTGGTCTTCGAAGCTTGTTTGGGCAGGGTCTCACCCCGAGTGAATTCCAGATGGGTCTCCGCATCCCGTTCTGATCAGCCCAACCCCCTGACGACGTTCTGCTGAGAACAACAGGAAAGAAGGAAAGAGTGCGTCTTATGCGTCAAAGGCATCGCTGGTGGTTCATCCTCGTACTGATCGTGCTGCTGGCAATCAACGGATGCCATACGAGCAGGCAATCCTCAACACCATTGCTTACTGACAATGGCCGCTTTATGGATATGTGGGGCATCTACACCCACTGCTCCCGAACTGAAGACCTTGAGGCGATGCGTGTCGATGCACAACGATTGAGCCTCGCCGGGAACATGACGGACTCCGCCGGAGATCCCATAGCCCCTGAGAATGAGGAACCCGCGTCCGTGGGACCGAGCGTCCGCCTCTCGGCGGATCCATCGGCGATGGCTGCGGCCTGTGCCCTTCGTGCCGGTCAGGTCGCGCAGGAAAGGGGACGTCGGTCCTTTGCACGAGAGATGTTTCAGATGATCGTCACAAACTTTCCGCAACCCCGCTATCGCTATTATGTGGGTCAAGCCCGAGAGGGTCTCGAGCGACTGGACGCTGAGACATCCGGATAGCGAGAAAAGATGTCGGGACCATTTCTACCGGCTCATACTCACCAACATTCACGGGATCAAGAAAAGCGGACAGGCTACTTAGTTGGCTGGGCCGACTCGCAAATACAGTCATTCATGCTGTTGCTGCGGGCAGTCAGGAACCTGCTCTGCGCGAGGAATTTTCGGCTGAGCGGAGGTTGAGACGAAGGGGACAGACTACGTTTCTGTCTT
>DASTQY010000346.1:0-6521 GCA_035761525.1 Nitrospira sp.
ACTTAGGCCATGGCCATGAAGATCGAACGTCACGAGACGGGCATGTCTCGCAATTTCCGTCAGCAGCTCGGTGAAGGTGTTTGCGCCCCACATGAGCGAATGGGCGAACACGACCGTCGGTTGGCTCAGGCTCCCCGACTCTTCATAATGAAGCCCGATCCCGTTGATTTGAAGAACCGGCATACGCTCTCTCCCGATAGTGGCAAGCAACGACTTTTCCAGTGCTCGCGCACGACACTACTGGGAAAGAGTCTCTTGATTCAAGATATCAGAGACAAAGGGGGGAAATGGGGACAATTCCGGAGAAGAGAAGGGAACAGCTTGGGGCATTCGCTGCGGGTTGACGTGCGTCGCAGATGCACCCTCCAGATGGCTTCGTCGCGGGCAACACAATCTCAGGTGAACAGCAAAAGATAGCTTACTCCGAGTGCACAGAGATACAGTCCAATTCCGAATACGGTATGTGTCGCAAGACTTTTCAGCCTAGCTTGAGTGGGATTAGGTGCTCGCGAGGCTGCGATGCCGAGGCCAAGCGACGGCTGCATGAGGAAAAATGGGAACACGACGGTGCCGATGCCATAGAGCAGCGCAGGCAGCAAGGTCGGTCGGACAAGCCATTCCCCTGATGCCAGGACGAACGCAACCGCCAACACGACTCCAATTGTATAGTGGGCGATCCAGCCGACCGTGCACTCAAAGGGTTTCGGGGGCACGGCGGTAATATTCGCATGCCGAAACCTGCCTTCGGGCATATGGCGAAGCCAACGCCCGAGGAGGCAGTAGTTGAGCGAGAGAATCCTGAACGCACGCTTCAGGAATAGATTCCACAGGTCCATGACAAGAGTCGCCCCAAGGCCAACGGCAATGGCTCCAACAACAACGTTTGCCTCCAGGTTCATGCCCTAACCCGATAGGGAAGTCGCTCGCTCAGTATAATTCGGCGGTCGGACACAAGACCGCAGTTTCTGGAACTATTTCGCGCTACGCAGCCAATGCCTCATGCCCAGGTCAGCTGTCGTCGTTCCATCGCTCTTTCCACCGCAGCCGTGAGCTTCTGCGCTTCCACCGGCTTGACCAGATAATCCACCACCCCACTCCGCATGAACGAGACGGCCATTTCAGCCTCCGGATAGGCCGTGAGAACAATGATCGGGACATGGGGGAATTGTTTCTTAAAATAATCGATGGCCTGGATACCGTTGATCTTCGGCATGCGGATGTCGCAGATCACCGCATCCAATACTAGTCTGTTTTCTCCTGTATTAATCGCTTCAATGGCTGTCTCTCCATTGTCCGCTTCTAACACGTCGTACCCGGCCTTTTCCAGCACCATCCGGACTACGTTTCTGACACAAGGTTCATCATCTATCACGAGAATTCGTCCGTTCCCGGTTAACGCCCCGAACAATAGATCCGATTTGTACTCAGTCATGGTGTTCTCCCTTCTTTACATCCGTTTTAGTACCGCTGCTCCTACCATGACGCTGAGCAACGTCCGTGCCACTTGAAAACACTGTCTCTAGCTAAGATAGTTGGTAGAGGCTCTTACTCAAAGGCATCCAAACTGATGCTCTGTGGATGTAATCCGATCCACATTGCTACAAAAGGAAGACGGCATCAGCCATTCTCGAGTAAGCCGAGTGAGGTCAAATTCATTGGATCAAACGGCGCATGATGGCCGGCTATGAGGTTACGATTACCGATGCCTAGCACATGAGGGTCGGACGTAAAGTGGTATGCTTCTCTCAGTGGGCTTGTCATTCACATTTCCGGAATATCCCCCTTTATTATGAAGGTATATCCATGAAGGAAGAATTATTGCGACTGGCCCGCCGGATGCCCAAGGCCGAGTTGCATTTGCATATCGAAGGCAGTCTTGAACCGGAAATGGCCTTCCGGCTCGCCAAACGCAATGGCGTTCGGCTGCAATATCCCGACGTGAACTCCCTGCGTTCGGCTTACGCTTTCAATAATCTGCAGGAATTCCTGGATATCTATTACACCGGCATGTCAGTCTTGATGAAGGAAGAGGATTTTTACGATCTCACATGGGCATACCTGAAGCGGGTGCATCAGGACAACGTGGTGCATGTGGAGATCTTCTTTGATGCGCAGGGACATCTGGAGCGCGGCATTCCGCTGGACGTGCAGATCAACGGCATACGCCATGCGCTGCAGGATGGCAAGCAACAGCTAGGTATCAGCTCCAAGCTGATTTTGTCATTCCTACGCCACCTGTCGGAAGAGCATGCCTTTAAGACCTTAGAGATGGCCCAACCCTTTCTGGATCTGCTGGATGGCTTCGGCCTGGATTCCTCGGAAATAGGCAACCCGCCGGAAAAGTTTGCACGAGTGTTCGCGAGATGCAGGGAACTCGGTTTCAAAACCACCGCCCATGCCGGTGAGGAAGGCCCGGCGGACTATGTCAGTCAGGCGCTGGATTTGCTGCAAGTGGATCGCATTGATCACGGCAACCACTCGCTGGATGATGCGGCCCTGGTGCAACGCCTGACCACCGAGGGCAAAACGCTCACCGTCTGTCCTCTGTCCAACCTCAAGCTCTGTGTGGTGAAGGCCATGGATCAGCACCCGCTACTGACTATGCTCAAAGGGGGCCTGAAGGCGACCGTCAACTCAGATGACCCTGCCTATTTCGGCGGGTATGTGAACGACAACTACCGCGCGCTCATTGAACACCTCCCAGTCACCCGCGAAGACCTCTACCAGCTGGCACGCAATTCCTTTAACGGTGCCTGGGTCGGTCAAGAAGAGAAAACGAAGCACCTGAATGATCTCAACCGGGTGTTTGCATAGCCGCACTGCCTTGGCATGTCACGGTGCGTACGGCACCTCCTTCTCCGGTGAAGGCAGAATGCCCCAGTTGCGACCTGCATTTTGTCGCCTCGATCAATTGATCGCACGGCGCTCTAATTCCAATCATCAATTTTTACATCGTTCGGCGAGGGCTTCCCTTTACCGGTTTCCACAAGTTCTCTGAGACTCAACAGAAATGTTGCCCATTTCATGCTGCAATGAGAGGTGAACTCGTTTGCGTCGCGCCAGTTCTTATGACCGAAAAGCACGATCGTGTAATCACCCTCCTGAGAAAGGGTGAATACCACATCAGTGCCCACCCACTCTTCTGGTCCCGATGTAAAGCGCCAATGCACTTTCTTGTTGGGATCAAGCGCTTTGACTTCCATGTTCATGCTGCCGATTTCTTTTCCATCTGCAGAATGGAAGCGAACGCCAATCGTCTCTCCAATTTTTGAGGAGCCGGAAGTGTGTTTTGTCCACCAGCCGGCGATGCCTTCGACTGTCGATAACGCCGCATACACCTTAGAGATCGGTGCCTTAATTCCAACTCGATGAATGATGTCTGCCATGTGTCCTCCAATGGGTTTTGGTTTCTCAGGTTTGCGTTCGAACTCAGTGGCGCGGCTGAGCCAACCACTGAAGCGGCTCTATCTCCTTGTCGAACAACGCAGACGAATTCGACACGGGAACTAACTTGGCGATATAACGATAGTTCCTTGAGAGACATTGACCCTTCACGCCCAATACCGTCATGGTCCAAAATTTGTCGTCGAGCATTCCCATCGTGCACCACAAGGAAGAACCATTCCACCCTCGCGAACGACGAGCGAACATTGTGAATGTGCTTTGCCGTTGCATACCCAACTGCTATCGTTCCCGTGGCAGGAGACAAGTCGATGGGTTTCAAACGGACATCGTCCCGAGTCGAGGTGGGCAAACCAGGCAGATTGCATCGTGGCTCTTTCTCAGCGCCCTGCCAAGTGATGAATGTCAGCGAGACTGGAGTGAGGATACAAAGCCGCTTATTCGTGAAAAATGGGGATGTGCTTCAGCTTTCGATCGAACTCGATGGCGGCCGTCAACTAGGCTGCGAGATACAGGCACTCAACGTCGGCTCCCGTCAGTTTGGCGCGAAGATTCTCTCAATCAGTCCCGACGACCGAGAGCGGTTGTCCCATATCCTCGACGACCACATGCAGAACCGCTTTTTACTCGGATAGAAACCGAGATTCTGCCGCCACTTCCCGTCATCTCGGGAGTGTCGACCCGCTTTTCTTAGCACCTCCGAACTTCAAGCCAATTTGCTCTCAGCTGAGGATGGTCACAACAAGAAATGGCACGAGGTTCAAAAGTACTATGCCAATTTTATACAGGGACATACCCGCGTAGTGCAGAGCGTCGAATTGTTCGTTGGACAGATGGAACCATCTACCGTGTAAGTGACGTGGACGGTCATGTGCGAGCACGAAGACTAGAAACTACACAAGCAGGATCGTGTAATTCATGACGGTGCTCCAGAGGAGAAAGTTGCGGGTGAGTTCAGCGCTCATCGTTCCCCCTCCCTCGGCATTGCAGAAATTGTGACAAGCGATTCTTGCCCCAGTTCAGACAATTGTCAACGCTACACACTGGCTTCCTCTCTGATGTGATGGATACGCCTTTCCCCTTTCCGCTACACTGCTGCGACGCTATCTACTGAGTGCACCAGTGCCGCTATCGAGGCGACGCAAGCATGAATAATCGACGGTTGAACGTGCTCGCTTCGATCGGTCTGGCTGTGGGAGGAGTGCTCGGCATGACGGGGACGTTTGCCCCCTCTGCGGCTCTCCGCGGTCTCGCGTGGGGAATTGACGGCGCTGCTCTGGTGATGGCCGGCGGGATTTTGACTGTCGTGTTCTACCGAACGGGACAAGATCTCGTGGCGGCAGGTTTTCTCGTTTTCGCCATAGGAGAAGGCACCATCCTGTCGAGCGCCGCCATGGATCTCGACGCCAGCGTTCCATCATTTGCAGCCGGAAGCATTCTCTGGGCGATGGCCCTTGTTCTCATAAGTTTACCGCCTGTCTTTCCTTTTCCAGTGCGAACGCTGGGGCTGACCACGGCGAGCATGTTCGCATCGACAGCGCTGCAAATCTTCTCCGGCGAGCATCTCACCCCCCTCTCGTCCCCTTTGCCATTCTTCGCCTATCCCTTCTTCGTTGCCACATTCGTCGGCTGGATCTGGACGCTTTTGAAGGGTCACGGCCCACTCCTCCCAGAGAGATGACTTCCGGCCCTCTCTAGTCGATGATCTCGACCTTCTTCCCCTTTGTCTTTGCACGTGCAAGGCAATCGGTATCGGTCGTTGAGCAACGTAGCGTGTCTAGTTGATCTTCCTCAACTATCTCGACCTTCTTGTGCAGTGCCTTCGCCTGCTTCATACATCCGCTATCTGTGATGAGACATTTCATGGTGTCATTGGCGACTGGCTTTCCAACCATCTCGACCTGTTTACCCTCTTCTTTTGCGCGTCTGAGGCACTCTTGGTCCGTTGCGACACATTTAACCGTGTCTTCGGTTTTCCTGATAGCCTTATCAATGGATTGGTCGATGTTCTGATTGACGCGATCCTGCGCTTTGCGCTTGGCGCTTTCGGTCGCTCGATTCATCAGACCATCGATATACCCCTGAGCCTGTACCTCCGCAATATTGAACAACATCAACACGACAATGCACCCGATGAAACGTGTCATGATCAGTGGCCCTCCCTTCAAAGCATTTGTAAATAAGAATAGCAGATCGGAGAACCCCGCCTGCCAAGGAGAAGGAAAAGACGTCAGGAACCAGCGTCGGGGCACGGGCTTTATACAAGAAATGTCTTAGGTGTAGCCTAGCCCAGTCGCAGGCCCGCTTGGAGAGCACCGGCGTAAAGCCGTAGCACTTTCTTCCCCAAAGAGATTAGAATGCCACGTCTTTTTGGGCGAACTTAAACAAGAAATGGGGACAGGCTACTTTCCCGAGACCCTTGCCAGCCGCCCTCGCGTTCTCAATGTCGATTCCAGCCCAAGTACAGCAGCGATTCCCTGTCCGGCACTGTTCTGATACGAACGGCTGTCACCGGCTTACAAGCGTAGGATCGTGAGCTTCTGGTCAAAGAGCAGCAGGTCAATGACCCAGCCTATTCCTGTATGGATGCTTATTTTCGTTGGATGGATCCTCGTCATAGTGGTTCTTTGCAGCTTTCCTTGGTGGGTAGAATCGCCGCAATGGGATCGCGTGAGATGGATTCCACTGCTTGATGTGCTCCGATCACCGCGTCGGCTCCTTCGGGATACTATTGCCAACGGTCTCCTCTACATTCCTTTGGGCTTTGCTTATGCGAGAATGCGAGCGGTGCCTGGGTTTAATTTGATTTCCGAGGCGGCGTTTGTCGGGTTATTGCTGTCCATTACGTGTGAGCTTTACCAAGTATTTTCACCCGTCCGGTTTCCTTCGATGACTGACGTCCTGATGAACACCATTGGTGCGTCAGCAGGAGCTTCCATCGCAGCCAAGTCTTTGGCGAGACTGAGCGCACGAAAAGGGAATGGGCTCCTTTCCTGATGCCTTTGGTTCCCGTCCCGGTTTCTGGGCATTGGAAGAGACGCGCGACACAGGTTCTTCCCCTTCAAGTGGCCATCACACCAGGATGTCGCCTCTTGAAAAATACATGAAAGTTCTTGACA
>DASTQY010000347.1:0-4032 GCA_035761525.1 Nitrospira sp.
TGCCCAGCTTGGGTTTCCAGTGGAATTTGACGAAGGTTGACTTCCCCTCTGCATTGACCAGGCGGAAGGTATGGACACCAAATCCCTCCATAAAGCGGAAGGAGCGAGGAATCGTCCGGTCTGACATAATCCACGTCACCATGTGCATGCTTTCAGGGCTCAGGGATATAAAGTCCCAGAAGTTGTCGTGCGCCGTCTGCGCCTGCGGGAAGCCGCGGTCGGGCTCCTGCTTCGCGGCATGGATCAGGTCGGGGAACTTCATCGCGTCCTGGATGAAGAAGACCGGGATGTTGTTGCCGACCAGGTCCCAGTTGCCCTCCTTCGTGTACAGCTTGACCGCGAAGCCTCGCACGTCGCGCGCCAGGTCGGCGGAGCCCTTGTTGCCCGCCACGGTCGAGAAGCGCACGAAGGCGGGCGTGCGCTCGCCCGGCCGCTGGAACAGGTCGGCCTTGGTCAGCGCGCTCAGCGACGCGTAGCTCTCGAAGAAGCCGTGCGCGCCGTAGCCGCGCGCATGCACCACGCGCTCGGGTATGCGCTCATGGTCGAAGTGGAAGATCTTTTCCCGGAAATGGAAGTCCTCAAGCAGCACCGGGCCGCGCGTACTGATCTTTAGAGAATTATGGTCATCCTGAACCGGGCCGCCCTGGGCCGTCGTCAACACCGGCGTAGCGCCGCTGGCCGTCTGGTGCAGCTCGCCGCCTTCACCCCGTTTTATCTTTTGATCATAAATTTTCGCTGGGGTGTTGGAGGTTTTGGTCTTGGACGAAGTTCTGGTCTTGGACGAGCGGGAGGTTTTCAACGAGACGGCTGACTTCTTCGGCGTTTTCGGCATGGCTTACTCCAGCGAACGGGTGGGGGCTCCGTTCGATCGCGAACAACCAAACAGGCGAGGTATGAACCTTATCCGTGCTTGCGCGTTCCCCTCTGCGGGCGCTGTGAGCGAACAACACGCAAAATAAGCATTCTGGGGGCCATTCAGGCAGGTCCGGGTAAGTCCTCGCGGAAGCAGAGCCTGGTAGCCGTGGCAACCGCGCCCGCCGACGCAGCACTACAGCTTGTTGTCAAAAAACACGGGAGGAACGTACTGGACCCAACGCAGTTCGCGTGTGGTCTAGTATTCACGCGAACCCGAAAGGCAGTGCCATGAATGTAAAGATCAATGAACTCCTTCAGCAGATGCTGGAGACAGAACTAGGCGGCGTTAAAGTCTATGAAACCGCGCTGACCTGCGCGCGGAACCAGGATCTCAAGGACGAATGGACCAAATACCTCCAGCAGACTCACCGGCATGTCGAGATTGTGCAGGCCCTGATGCAGGAACTGGGCGCTGGCGAAGTCGAGATGCCTAGCCGGTATGTCGTGCGAAGCATCGGTCAGTCGCTTGTCGCCGCCATGAATCAGGCTAAGACACTGGGCGACCCGGCTGGCGCCGAGATTGTTGCGTGCGAGTGCGTCGTGTTCGCAGAGACGAAGGACCATCAGAACTGGCAGCTCCTGTCCCGATGTGCCGAGTCGGCTGAGGGTCCCGCTGCGGCTGCCCTTTTGAAAGCCTGCGGCGAGGTCGAAGACGAGGAAGACGAGCACATCTACCACAGCAAGGGCTGGTGCAGGGAGCTTTGGCTTCAGGCTCTCGGCCTGGAGGCGGTTCTGCCGCCACCTGAAGAAGTACGGGATGTGAAGTCCGCGGCCGAAGCGGCCAAAGTCGAGCAGTCGAGAAAGAAAGCCGTGGCTGCGCGGCATTAGCGGCGGTTGGTCTGCCGACGCGCCGGCAGCGGCGAGTTTAGTGGGGAGGGCTGTCCGCCCGTCGGGCGGCCCTCCTGGGAGGAAATCGTTCGTAGTTTGGTTGCATCTACGATACGAAGCTACGGCGCGATTCCTCGACAGGAAGATGAACTATAGAGCCCGTTCCCCTGAGGCCTCCGCAAGGCTGTTGTGAATGTCCGTTGCGGCGATGGCGGCGTGGCCGATCGCCACGGAAATCTGGCTGAGTTCGTGAACGACATCCCCGGCAGCGTAGATCCCTGGTATCGAGGTACGCTGATGGGCGTCCACCACGATACAGCCGGCATCGGAACATGAAGCACCGAGGGGAAGCGCCAACCCCGAACGCACGTCCGTTCCAAGCGCGGAGTAAACGATATCAAACCGGAGGTAGTCCTGGTCGGCGAGAAAAGCGCGAACCTCGCCATCCGCAACCGCGAGATCGATATCTGAGAACTCCACGAACTCAATACCTGCCAGCTTAAGCACTGCCCGTTGTTCAGATGCCAGGCCTGAGGCGCCATCTGTGGCAAGGATTGTCAAATCCCGCGTATAAGTTTTGAGGAACAGCGCCTCCCTGATTGCCTTCTGAGCGGGCCCAAGGACTGCGACCCGCTGTCCCTGTATTTCGTATGCGTCGCAGATCGGGCAAAATCGCACTGCGCCGTCTGCGATTCCCTTCCGGCAAGCTGATGCCGGCGGAGTGATATCGATTACGCCCGTCGCCAGGAGGACTTTGCGCGCCCTTATTGTCATTGAGCTGGTCGTTGCGAAGATATGATCGCTCGCTATCTCGATTGCCTCTACGCTGTCTTTAACTATCTCAATCTCATAGCGCGATACTTGATGGCGCAGTCGTTCCAGCAACTCCGCACCGGAGATGCCCTCTGGAAAACCGGGAAAGTTATTGGTGTGGGGAATCAGGAGCGCGCGGCTATAGCCGGCATCCACCATCATTATTCTTCGACGAAAACGCGCGAGGTAGATCGCCGCCGTCAAACCCGCGGGGCCGCCACCTACGATCAGGCAGTCAATCACAGAATACTTTCTCGAGGCATGAATCTAGTTCTCCAGCACTACAAAGAAACGGCGAGGCTGGTGAGATCTCGCTGTTGACGACGACGACCGGTCTCTCGATCAGGCGCGCTCGTTCTGGGTGTCTGGTTCGACCACAGCGGAGTCGTCATGGGACCATTGGTGACTAGACTGGTCATCTGACGAAGCAGGGACATTAGGGTTTTCAATCTCCCAACGAGCTCCTGGTGTAACTTCGTATCCAGCAGCCTGTTCCAGCTCGTCCACGTGGGGGAGGGTGGCTTCTCGACCATTTAGGACAAGCAGTCCGCGACTACGGAGGGTTTGAAGGGTGCGATGCATCTGAATATGGCTCAGTCCAAGCGCTGCTCCTAGCTGGTGCTGCGCAAGCGGTAAATGAAACCACTCATTCCTGACAAGCCCAGCTCTATCCATCCGATGATGCAGTTCCAGCAGCAGATGCGCTGTACGCTCCAAGGATGATTGCCCGAGCTGCACGACGAGGTCCAACAACCGAGCTTCCTGCAGGCCCCGCTCAAAATAGAAAGCCATCCGGAGGTTTGCACAATGGGACTCGGCAAGCGCTTGCTGGATGTTCGATGCGTCCAGCAAGACCATGCCGGTCAGGGCTACGATTTCCGATAATCCCGGCGCGAACGGTCCTTCTGCAAGACCAATGCTGTCCCCTGGCAAGATGAAGCTGAGGATCTGCCTGCGGCCCTTGCGCCTCGAGCGCGCATAGCAGGCCCAGCCCGAAGCGACGATAGCTGGGGAGGTGGTTACGTCGGTCTGCCGGCGTATGATCGCCCTACAATCAATAGAATGCGCGAGGGCGGCACTGCTTTCGAGCAAGGCGCGCTCATTCTCATCAAATGATACTATCGATCGATGACGGTGCAGGAAGGGGGCAATGTACTCTAGCCTCTCAGTCTGTGGTCTCGAATCGGCCTTAAGCATACTCTCGGGCACAGGATCTTCCTCTCTGTCGCGCCTCGGCCGCCGACGAAGTGGGTGGCGGCGAAGAGGCCATCGAGGCCATACCGAATGGTACTTCGCCGCCTGCGGCCGATGCCATAAGCGAACGAAACTCGGCGACGGGCCAAGTGAGTAACGATCCCTTGTGATGAGAGCGCCTTGGTCTAGCGCATATCCTAGGCGGGCCGGTGAAGAGGGATTCTACGATCCAGAGGCCCGTTGCTGAAGACTTTAGGCTCCGTACGTTTTCGGACACAACAA
>DASTQY010000348.1:0-8983 GCA_035761525.1 Nitrospira sp.
CGAAACCAGCGGTCCATTCATTGCTTGGAATCGCAAACGATCCCAACACTATCGTACGCGACCGAGTGGTACGGGCCTTGTCGGCGATCGCGCTTCCTCCCGAACTGGTCACGCGAGGACTCACGCAGGCGCTGCAGGATCCGGAATGGACCGTGCGCTATGCTGCCATTAGCCCCTTCTCGTTTGGCGGAGTGCTGAATCCTGAGTCGCTCGCCGCCTTGCGGCCGCTCGTTCACGACCCTAACGAGATGGTCGCTCGCTTAGCTCAATCGGCCATCGCGGCGGCGGATCATCCAATTCCTGTCTCGGTCCATATTTTCTCACTGGATCAGGGAAGCGACCGAACGCTCCCCTTATTGCAATTGACGAAATTGGGGCCGCGTGCGGCCGAAGCCGTCCCCAAGCTGGCATCGCTGTTAACGGCAGAGCGGCCGCTCGAGCGTTATCTGGCGGCCTGTACACTCGAATCCGTCGGGCCCGGCGCACTGCAGGCGGTGCCCGCGCTGCAGCGAACGCTGGATGACCCGGATCCGATCGTGCGTGAGGCAGCGGCGGAAGCATTGCATGCCATCGAGGCCCGGCGGCGATGAGATCTCCGGCGACGGACTCACCACAACGCTTCACCATGTTGACCGTGATCCTGTACTGGATCTGTATCCTGTCGGGCCTGGCCATCCCCTGGATTGCCACCATCGCCGTCGACGTAGCAAAGCACGACCAGTCACTCGCCGGAGCCGTTCGTCAACTGTCCCTGCATCTCTTTGCCCCCGGATACAACCTATTCATCATTGCGCTGATCAACGCGATACCTTTCCTGATATTCGCAGTGTTCTTGCTGTTTCATCTGGGCCTCTCTCCTAGTGACAACCGAACCCTTCGCGGACGTCGCAGCGCCGGTGTGTTCTTGACCGTGATCGGCCTGGTCGGCGTCAGCCTGTGGACGCATCTGACGACGCTCTGGCAGGCCGATGCCCAAGCCGCGCTCGCCTATCTGTTCCTGCCCTTTCTGTTGCTGGTCATGATGCCCATTTGCTATGCATTCGGACGCGCGCTCTCCACGTTGGTCTTTCGCTGACGCTGGACAGACTTCTGTCGCAAAGTATATATATGCCCACTGATTTCCACTCACCGATGAGCCGGTCACTCAAACAAGTGTTGACGATTGCCGGATCGGATTCCGGCGGCGGCGCTGGGATCCAGGCCGACATCAAAGCCATGTCGGCAAACGGAGTCTTCGCGATGTCGGTGATTACGGCGATCACCGCTCAAAACACGGAAGAAGTGACGGAGGTGTTCGACTTACCCACTTCCATTATCGCGGCACAAATCGACGCCGTCTTTGACGATTTCGATGTGGCTGCCGTCAAAACTGGCATGCTGTCGTCCGCTTCGATTGTCGAGACGGTCGCGAAGATGCTGAAACCTCAAGAGGTGGTCAATCTCGTAGTCGATCCGGTCATGATTTCCAAAAGCGGGCATTCGCTCTTGAAACCGGATGCGATCGAGGCGGTAAAAAAGCAGTTGTTCCCGCTCGCGATTCTCGTCACGCCCAATGTCCATGAGGCGCAACAACTCTCCGGCATTCAGATCACCTCACTGGCCGATGCCCGCCGCGCGGCAAAGGTGATACACGGACTCGGATGCAAGCATGTGCTCATCAAGGGCGGGCACCTCCTTGCCGAGCGGGCGACCGATCTTCTTTATGATGGAAGGTTCTTCAATGTCTTCAAAGGCGAATTCATCGATACGCCTCATACGCATGGTACCGGGTGCACCTACGCCTCGGCGATTGCAGCGCAACTGGCCCGTGGCAAGACGATCACGGACGCAGTCGCGGCAGCCAAGACCTATGTGACCGAAGCGATCCGCCACAGTTTGGCGATCGGCCACGGTGCCGGTCCCACCAATCATTTCTACTTTCTACCGGAATCATGAAACGATCACTCCTGTCCTCTCAGTCAGCGGGCGTCGAACGCCGTCCGAACGCGCGTCTTGCTCGCCCCTCGCTGTCCTGTACGCCGCTCACGTTCCTGCTCGCCGGATTCACGTGGCTGTCACTGTCGTTCCTGCTGGGGGTCGCCCTGCTGTTGGGGTTAGTCAATGGTACGCCACTGCCTCACTGGCTCAAGCCGGTGCACGTACACGGCGCGCTGCTCGGCGGATTGCTGCAACTGATCATCGGTGGCTTCCTCTTCTCTCGTGCCGACGACCACGGTAACGCCTATGCGGCATCTCACTCGTCTTTATTTTGGGCTTTCAATGGTGCGACGGTCGGCCTTCTCGTCAGTTTTTGGCTCGGCCACATGACCACGGCAGGCCTGGCAGCACTCGTGCTCATCGGGATTGTCATGTGGATTTCACCACGAGCCTGGCTCCGGATCGGCAATGTCTACCGCCAACCGGCCGGTGCAGGATGGATCGCTCGCACAGCCTTGGTCGCCTTGCTGCTCGGCCTGATCGCCGCCGCCCTGATGGCCTTCCGCGTCATGGAGGGCTATCACAGTTATCTCCGGCTTTTTCATATCCATTTCCTCGTGCTCGGATTTCTGACGGTCACGTTCATCCTGGTGCTGCATCAGATTCTGCCTCCTCTAATCCAGGCACCCCTTGCCAGCCATGCACTGGCCCGCATCTCCCTCTGGTTTCTGCCGGTCGGTTTCGCGACCTTGCTCGGCGGATTTGTCACGTCAACACTCTGGCTGGAGATCGCCGTCGGAGGGCTCTTGGTTGCCGCCATGGCCTTGTCCACGTACAATTTCCTCGCCGGCTGGATCAAATCTGGCGCACCAGAACATGCCGTGTCCGACCAACTTTTAATCGGTGTGTGCTTTCTCTTTCTCACCACCATCGCTGGTCTGGCGATGGGGGCCAACTACCTGCGCACTCCGCCGGTCATGCCGATTGGATCGCTCCATTTGGTCGCCTATACTCACCTCGCATTCATCGGGTTTATGACGCAAGTCGTCTGCGGCACCCTCGCGACAGGCGTGCCGGATATCTTGGCGGCGACCCGCGTGCCGAACAGCAGGAAACGTGAGGTCTACCGCGCGCAACTGGACGGCGTCATGAACCGGTGGAGAACGGTGCAACTCGCCGGAATGAGTCTTGGGACGATGTCACTGGCGGTCCTTGCTGCGCTGACTTGGAGCGTTCCGCTTGGCTCTTCATACGTGCAGATCACTGTCTGGATCGGCGCCGGATTGCTGATCCTGAGTCTGACCTTGTTTGCCGTGAAGCTGACCTGGGCCGTCAGCCTACGACCTTCCTGACTTTTCACGTCAAAGACCTCGTATCGGTCCTGCTCCGTACCTCAGAGCCTGCACCCCCTGGACATTTCTGGCCAAGCGATCCGGGCGTAACTGGCCGTCTTTCAACCAGTTGCAGCCTCATCTCCCCAGCCTGGTTCTTGCTCCTATCCAAGGAGAATCAGGCCGCACCTGGCCGACTCACACAACGAGGGACTCATGAATGACGAACTGACGCAAATCATTCCCGATCCGTGGCGGAGCCTCTTTCACTTTCTGACGATCCCCCTGTCCTGGATCCCTGACATGCAGCACCAGGTCATGGGATTCGTGCTGGCTTCCTCAGCAGGTTGGACAGCCGGAATGTACTACCTGCTGCTCCTCTTGCCGGCGATGCTGTGGATCGGAGCTGTGTGGTGTACCCACTTGACGCTGTATACACTGCCGTTTCGCTCCGGCCGGATCGAGTTGCTGAGAATGCTGTTACTGGCATGGTGGGACACCGCCTTCGCCATGTGGATGTATTGGGTGGGCCTCGGACGCTTCCTCGTCGTCGTGCTGGGGTGGCTGTTCACGCTGGGGCGACTGGGGCTCAATCTCGCTGCAGAGGCGATGAAGCAACTGGTGCTCCTGCCCTTCAAAATGACGGGACAAATGACGCAAAGCTACTTTCAACCCGGTGTGCCCTGGATCGCCTTCCTTCTGTTGATCTTCTGGTGTGTGTTGGAAGCCACGATCTTCACTTACACGCTTATGCCGACCGTCACAGAAGTCCTGGCCGGCATTACCGGCTCGGATGCTTCGGTCATGACGGGAACGATTCTCTATCTGTTCCTGTTGTTGTTGATCATGGGGAGCTTCGCCTGTATCCAGGTGCTCGCGGACTCGGTCAAAAACCAGGAGTATAAATTCCTCGTTCAGATGCTCCTCGTCGAGCTCTTTGTCATGACGTTCGAAGTGATGTTTCTCTATCGCGAGCTCGTCGATGCACTCTCACCCTGGATCGCGCAGCAGACTGGCGAACAGTTCCGCCCCGGTATCGTCTTCACACTCTCCCTGGCGACGTTTGGCTGGATGGGTGTTCGAGGCATGACCTGGTTTCTTTTCGGCCAGTACGGCACCCCTCCGCTGCTGTCCTTCATCTCACGCCAACCCATGCAGCAAGCCACGGCCGCGCTGGACGTGAGCGTGTTGCCGACGCAGCCGCCGGTGTGGTGGCGCGCTCCGCTCGATGACTTCAAGCGGGAAGTCGGATGGCTGCACGAGAAATCCGGTGAACTCATGGAGTTTCTCATGCTGCCGGTTCTCCACGTGGTCGCCGCCTTGTTGAACTTCGCCATGATCCTTGTCATGGGTAAACCGGTCTTCGGTATCCCGTTCAAGAGCCTGAAAGACGTCGTGGAAACGCGGGAGCTTCTCCCCACTGTCAGATGGCAGCCGAAAAAGGTGGCCTCATGAACCGCAAGCCGATGCGGCCATTCACTGCCGTGGTCATCAGCATGTTGTGCCTTGTCTTGGGCTGCTCGCAGGAGGCGGCTCAACCCTATAAACCGCACAACACGCTCTTCATCGGGGTTGATGCGAGCGGTTCGTTCAAGAACTCCGGCTACTATGACAATGCCCTGTCTTTCCTTGCCCACTATATTTATGGGCATCTGCATCACTTAGGCGGGCTGGAGAAACCGCAAGCCCTCTTCGTCGCCAGCGTCGGCGGCAAGAACCTACAGGAGCCCAAGAGCTTCCATCCCATTCACGATTTCGAAAACAAAGGCATTCCGGCGATCGAGGCCGAACTCCGCAAGTGGTTTCCGCCCGGCGATCGAGTGACCGACTTCAACCCGTTCTTTGCAGAGGTAGCTCGCATCACCAAGGAGCGCAATCTCGTCCTCGCGCCGATCAACGTCATTATCATTACCGATGGGGTGCCGGACGCCACCACCAACGGCGCGATCGCCGGGACGCAGGGCCTGTACGAAAAAATCGATCTCAAGCCGCTCGAATACTTGTCCCGCAATGTGACGCTTCGCCTGGCGTATATCAGTCCCAAAGTCGGCGAACAGTGGCGCAGGCATGTTCCCCGTGAACGGGTGCGCCTCTGGACGGTTGACGGAGAGGTCATGAAAAACTGGAAAGAAAAGCTGCAGCCCGACCGTGATCTCGCACAACAAGATCGATTCTGGAAATGGCTGCAAGATACGGTCGACTACCGCGTGCGATCGAGTAAAATGTAAATCCGGCTTCCTCGACGTCCGCCCGAAGATGTCTGCTACAATGCCCCTGCATGGAAGAGTCGTTGACGTTTCACGACGATCGAGGGCATCGCATCTCGGCGGTCCTTAGTCGTCCCGAACAGCCTACCACCGCCATCAGCGTGCTCTGCCACGGCTTTCTCTCGAGCAAAAACAGTACAACGAACAAGACCCTGACGAGGATGTTGAACGAGAAGGCCATTGCGACTTTTCGATTCGATTTTTTCGGTCAGGGCGAAAGCGGCGGGCATTTTGAAGACATTACGCCATCGCTGGCGGTTGGCCAAACCCTTGCGGCCGTCACCCTGGTGCAGGCACAGGGTTTCGTAAAGGTCGGCCTCGTCGGATCGAGCTTCGGCGGGCTGGTGTCGATCCTTACCGCTGCACAACGGCGGGACATTGCCTGCCTAGCCTTGAAATGCCCGGTGGTAGATTTTGCCGAAGAACTTCGCTTAGAATTCGGGCCGGATGAACTGGCTCGCTGGCAAGTCACGGGCACGATTCCGAACCTCATGGGCGGACCGGAGCGGATCCGATTGAAGTACGGCCTGTATGAAGACTCCCTTCAACAGATTGCCTATGGGCCGGCCGCTCAGATCGTGGCGCCGACATTAATCGTCCAGGGCGCATGCGACGAACTGGTGCCGCTTCATCAAAGCCAGCGCTTGTTGGACGCGCTGCGAGGTCCGAAGCGGCTGGACATCTTGCCGCACGCGGACCATCAATTTACGCGGGGCGAGGATTTCAGAACCATGACCACCGCCATAACCGACTGGCTCGTCGGGTATCTGGTATGATACGGACCGACTGCCCGGGCAGGAGTTGAAGGAACGGCCATGATCACAGAAGGCGTTCAACAAACCCTCACCGTTCTCTATCCCCTCTACAAAAATGAAGTGTATCAGCGGCGCGAGCACATGATCCGGTTGACGGCCTTTGGTGCGTTCGGTTTGATCGCGATGATCTTTGCGCTGCTTCTGAGTCCCGTCAAGGCGCGGCTCTCTCCTGCGGAAAGCGTACTATTGGCCCTCGGCGGCCTGACATGGTGTGCACTGTTTTGCGGGCTGGTCCTACAACAACAGCATCGGCACCACCTGGCGAAACAGGTCCTGATTCAACTCGAACAGGCGCTCGGGTTTTATGAAGACGGCCTGTTTGTCGATCACCAGACACTGTACCCGGCCAAATGGAAAACGGCGTGGCTGACCGACCGGACCGGCCTGCACTACTATGCCTCCCTGTGTGGATTGACCGGCATCTTTCTCTTTGCTCTGATCCTGGTTTAAGGCCGCTCACGGCGCGCTCGACGCGTCGTGACTGCTCACCGTCTCTTCCCAGTCCTCCCGCACAAAATCCACTTTTTCTGGCCTATTAAAGGCTTCGGATAGAGAATGCCCTTACCGCGGCTGATGGGTACGGACAGAGCCGGGCACGATCACGTTCAGTCAAGAAATATACCCGTGATGTTCACTCACCCCAAATTTCATCGCTCCCTCATTATTGTGGCGCTCCTCACAATAGTGAATCTGATCGGCATCGCCACGTCCGTGCTCGCGGAGGAGCAGCAGCCGGCGCGACATCACAGTTTGATCCATCGCCAGGCATCCGATCTTCTACCGCTCGAGCCGGCAACGAGCTTATCTCAGACGGCTGCGGCCCCATCGACACCTGCTCCACGCCCGCTGCCTCGGAAACTCGCCAAACGACCAGCTGTACCGTCGCAGACGACTTCGACCACGGCGCTGCCGGCAACCACAGAGACAACCAAAGCCGGCAGCGAGAGCCATGCATCGATGCCTGCGACCGGCCTGGCATCGACAGGCTCCTCGGTGCCGAGCGCGCCCGCGACAGCTTCGAGTGCCTCGACTACACTGCCGTTGACGAATGCCGCCCCAATGACCAAAGCCGCTGTGGGTGGCCTCGCGAACACAGGAACGGTTTCCTCGATTTCTTCAGGAAGCCATGGGACGGGCGGACGCGGACTGCAACGCATTTCTGGTCAACTACCGGTTTCTCAAATGATTGCGCCGTCGGTGACGGTCTCTTCACCTCCACCACCATCAGCTCCGCGGCAATCCTCGGCCCCTTCCTCATCACAGCCATCGACGGCCTTGCCGCCTCCGCCGGCGTCGACATCGCCTGGAACAGGAAGCGCTACCTTGAGCTGGACATCGAACAGTGAAGCCGATCTCGCCGGGTATAAACTCTATGTGGGGACGGCGCCAGGCCACTATACCTACGCCGGATCCCCGTTCGTCATCGGCCTCATGGGCAGCTACACGGTCTCAGGCCTTCCGATGGGGCAAACCTACTACTTCGCCATCTCAGCCTTCGACTCGTCTGGTAATGAAAGCGGACTCTCTTCGGAAGTCAGCAAGAGCATCTACTAGCGACTGCTGGAACCGCATCCACCGCACTGTCTCTCATCGATTACTTCTTCTCAGACATCGCGCAGCGGAAGCCTGTATAACTGTTTTTGGTGTCCGGCAGGAGCTTAAAGCGGCCGTAGGTCAGCAGATACTTGGGCAGGTCGGACCAGGATCCTCCGCGCAGGACTTTGAATTGGCCTTGAATCGGGCCCGGGGGATCACGGTCCGGTGAAATCTCATAATAGTTCGTGCCATACCAATCCTGGACCCATTCATAAGCGTTGCCTGCCATGTGGTAGAGCCCATAAGGGCTTTTGCCCTGCTCGTGCGAGCGGACCGGCAACAGGACTTGGTTGTAACTAAAGCGGGCGCCCAGCGCAAAATTTGCCAGGTTCGGGGTCGGGACCTGGTTGCCCCAAGGATATAGCCGACCATCTGTTCCTCTCGCGGCTTTTTCCCATTCGGCCTCGGTCGGAAGTCGTTTGCCCTTCCACCGGCAGAAGGCGTCCGCATCATGCCAATCCACTCCGATAACCGGGCGGTCGGCGTGCTGCATCAGATCCACCGTCTCCCACTGCCAGGGCGCGGCATGCTTGGTCGCCGCCAGAAACGCCGCGTACTGAGCGGTCGTCACTTCCTCAGCATCAATGGAAAACCCATCGAGCCAGACGCGATGAGCTGGGCGCTCATCTTCGAGTGCCTGGGTACCGTCCGACCCCATCACGAATGGACCGGCTGGAACCTCAACCATCGGCGTGTCAGGTATCGGACTCGTCATCAATGATTTGGATTTTCTCAGCCGGTCGAGCTGCGCCAGACTGACCGTTGCGTCACAAAGGAGAAGGAAGACAATAGGGATGGTCAACACGATCAATACACTCACCCACCGACGCCGGCGCGCCGGGACGCGCCTTTTGGCGGGCAAGTCCGCAGGGTGGATCTCTGACGAAGTGTCTCGCGGGAATCTGCCGCAGCCAAAAAAACGACTGAGAACGCAGCTCGGGCAAGGATGCGCAGCCGCGCGAGGGGGCTGGGCGGGTGAGAAGGGGCAAGGGCGCGTCTCGGCGCGGCCAGGGTGGGTGGGTGAGAACAAAATCGTTTCCACCATCCCTTCAGTAGA
>DASTQY010000349.1:0-2054 GCA_035761525.1 Nitrospira sp.
TGCGACAGTTTTCCGAGCGGTTTGACCAGGGGGTATTCACCCGGTTAACCGTGGAAGCCGCGATCGATCGTAAAGCGCAAATCGGAGGCACAGCTCGAGGCCAGGAAGAGCAGCGGATAAGAGAATTGGAGCGGATGTTAAGCTCATGAAGGTCTTCGCGCTTGCATGCGCCGCCTGCGTCTTGATGGGCTGTGGAACGATCGGGTCGCCGATTCCTCCCGAGGACGTCGGTTTGGCGCCGTTGATTGAACGCCAAAAGAGACAGGACGCATTGGACGCCAAGAAGCTTGACGCTGAGGAATCGCAGACATTCATGGAACCCCAGGGTCAAGATGTTGACCTCCCGCCATTGCGGCCGGTGGGGACGCGCTAGGGTTACGTAACACACATTTTTTGTACTCATTACAGAAGTGGAGGAGCGACTGATGGCACTAATCCAACCAATGCGACAAGGGCAATTGCTGAAGCCGGTGCGAGGCAAACGGCTCCTGTTGGTCGATCCTTACCCGCGCAATAGCCAGTACCATCTGACGGCGTCCGAGCGACGAGCTGTCTGGTTCCCGAAGCTGAGCCTGCCGACCATTGCAGCGTACACCCCCGACTCCTGGGATGTAGATCTCGTCGATGAAGCCGTTCAAGACATCGATTTTGACGATCCATGCGACATGGTCGGCCTCTCCATCATGACCTGCTATGCGCCACGAGCCTACGAAATTGCAAAGGAATTCCGGAAGCGGGGGAAAACAGTCGTGATGGGCGGGGTCCACCCCACGTATTGTCCTGACGAAGCCCTGCAGCACGCGGATGCGATTGTCTGCGGTGAGGCCGAGGACTTGTGGCCTCGCCTTGTTGCCGATTATGAAGCCGGGATGATGCAGCGCGTGTACAAGATGACGAACTTCCCTTCTCTCGAGCACTATAAGGCCCCGCGTGTCGAATTGTTGAGTCCGGATTCCTACATGACCAGACAATGCAGCTTTACGACGAGAGGCTGCCACTTCGACTGTGAGTTTTGCAGCGTGTCGCCGTTTAACGGCAAGACGACGAGGCGCCGGCCGGTCCCCGAGGTCATCACGGAACTCCAGAACGTACAACGGTGGATCCGGAGTGAGCTCGTTGAACGGATCCGCGACGAACCGCTCTGGAATGCGTTTCTCGCTGCCCTGAAAATACGAATAGGGCTTGATGATGGAAGCATCGTCGCGTTCGTCGACGACCTGCACAACAGCAATCGGGCGTACTGCCGGGAACTCTGGACCGCTCTGAAGCCGCTCAAGATCAAGTGGGGCTGTCAATCCACCCTGTTCTTGGGGGACGACGAAGAGATGGTAAAGCTGGCTGCGGAAAGCGGTTGTGTCTCTGTGTTCGTTGGCATGGAATCGCTCGACGAAGACAGTCTAGATGAGACGAACAAGCCGTTCAATCGGGTGCAGAAGTTTTCTCAGGAAATTCAGATGTTCCATAAGTACGGCATCATGGTGAACCCCGGTATCGTGTTTGGGTTCGACAATGATGATGAGGCGGTATTCGAACGAGCCGTCGATTTCCTGAAGAAAAACCAGGTGGAGCTCGCCTACTTTAATGTGCTGACTCCGTTGCCAGGCACGGCGCTGTTCGATCGGTATAACAATGCGGGTCGCATTTTCGACCGTGATTGGTCAAAGTATGACGGCAAACACGTCGTGTTTCAGCCCAGCCGGATGACTCCTGAGCAACTTCAAGAGGGATTTTACTGGGCCAACCACCAATTTTATTCACTGCCGAACATTTGGTATCGGCTGTCCGGCACGAAACAGCGGTTCATCGCACGATGGGAAATGAACCGGGAATTCCGCAAGTTGGTGAAACGCAGCTGTCCCAAAGGGAGATTGTCTCCGCTCGCCTCCGTACTCAAGAATCTCCAGGCCAAGCTGCCCGTACTGGATACCGATCACCTGATTCCCAGCGCCTTGCATGCGCTCAAGCAGCGGTTCGACCCCAAGGCACCGTCCACTCAACAGTTGACGCTCAACATCAAGGTCAAACGACATGATAAGTTTGCCGCTCTGTTCATG
>DASTQY010000350.1:0-17900 GCA_035761525.1 Nitrospira sp.
TTTCCATTGATACCGGTTCCTGTGGATGTACCATTGTGGTTGAGTGGATCACCGCCGTTGCCCGCATTGAGCTGGTTGCCATTCCCACCCCATACGGCGGCATCGATGATTTCCATATAAAAATTCACGTCCGGCGAGACGTCATAGCCTAAGCCCAACCGAACCCATTGCTGGACATACGCATCGTTAGCTTTGGTCCCAGGATTGGCGGTACGGGCTCCTGGAGCCGCACCGATCGCCGCCACACCGTTACAGGCCCCGCCCACTGGCGCGCCGCCGCCGAAGCAGACGTTGTTGCGCATTTCGGGGCGCACGCGGAGGTCCGCGCGCATCCAGAAGTTCTTAAGATCGAAGTTTTTCCCGATTTTAGGATCGTAGAGCTCGTAGGCTTCTTTTTGGGGCATCGCACGGGGGATGGCCGGGAGGTTCGTGATCTTTTCTCCCTCCGGCAACTCGAAGGCCGCTTGGGCTGGTGCTGCTGTGAACGACAGGCCCGCCGCTATGAGGGCGGCGCTGAAGAAGGCGGTGATGCTGGCCCACCGTGTCCGACCTAGCAATCTTCTCATAACATTCCTCCTGTGAATTGGATTACAGCCTTCACCGTTCCGGGACTCTACCGGTCCTGGCTGCCGACTTGACATCCAACTGCGCTCGCACTGACAAACTTCTTTTTATTCGTTTGCCGGTTTGGAAAGCCGTGTGCCCACGCTTTCCTGGAACCTTACTGACCCATGACACGTGGAGTGTCTATCAATACTCCTTGTTTTCCTAGTAATTTTGCTCTTTTTAAATACGACCCTTCGCCCTCACTGTCCTGCCACCGCCGATCGGGTCGAGAGGCGGTCACCCCCTTCCCTGTATCATCGAACAGCCCGACTGCTCAGGTCCTACGCCTGATTGCCCGTTCCCGAAGATCCCCCCGGCTTGTCAGCCGGCGTAGTGGCCTGGTTGATTTCCTCCTCTGCTTCTTTCATCGAGGCCTGGAAATCCTGTTCGACCATCTTGACCTCCTGCTGAATCATGTTGAGTTCAGGCTCGACTGATTTCCGAAGGTCTTCGGCCGTTTCCTTAAAGCCTTTCACCGCTTTGCCCACTTGACGCCCGACTTCGGGCAACTGCTTGGGGCCAAACAGCAAAAACGCGATGACCAGGATAATGAGTATTTCGCCGGCACCTAATCCGAACATAAGTGGTCATACGTCATGCGTGAAACGTAATGCGTGGATCTCCTTCATCCGCTTCACAGCTGACGCACAACGCCTCACGTCAGTTATCCTTGCTTGACTTGCTGCTCCGGTTGAGCCGGGGCGGACTGGGGAGCCTGTCCTTGTGCCATAGGTGTCGGCTGGCCCGGCACCGGCTCGACCGGGGGCGGCGTCACATCAATGGCATCGGCTTCATGGACACTCTTCTTAAATCCCTTAATGGCCTTCCCTAGTCCTTCGCCCAATTGAGGAATTTTGCCGGCTCCGAAAATGATGAGCACGATGATCAGGATGAGCAGCAGTTCCATCCAGCCGAAAGAGCCGAACATCAGTAGATTTCTCTTTCTTCCATGTCTCCCCATGACACGGCAAACGCAACATTACGTAACCCAAAAGGTGGGGATCCTTCTCAAATTGGGTCGAAGGCTATAGAAATACGTGAGATTAGTCAAGTTTAATTTACGGAAGAGGCCATCGGGAGGGGCTTGAACCCCAAATCAGGAAGGGCGGATCGACAAGTGATAGTAATCGACCGGAGCGGGAGGGGCAGTCAGAGCGATGTGAAACATCTGCGGATCATACCCCACGTCTTCAAGGTCTCTTGCCGCACGTGTCAATTCCTCCTCGGTGAGGTAGGAAACAGTATCGGGTAGTCCCGCCGGCTTGAGCTCTTCGGCCAATGCCTGCAGGGCCTCTCGGGCCTCAAACGCTACGTTTGCGCGGATTGGGAAATCCATCTTCGTCGCATAAGGACTTTCATACGTGAGGTTGAGCGCCTTGATAGTCTTGAGAATCAGGCGATCCTGCTCCCATGGCTCGAGCTGATGGCCTGCCGTCGGATGCGTGGCTAGGAGATCCATGAGCGTCAACACATTCGTTCCCAAGCTCCGGCCGATAAATTCCCGCTGAGGTTCGATCGAGGCCGTGACGCCGCCAATTTGCTTTGCGACTGCCTCCGCCAGAGCGAAATTCACCATGAAGCTTTGCTGCCCTCCGAACTGACCGGAGCAGGGTTTGTCCGGGTCGTTTAGGACCTTGTGATCGGCGGCTCCGGCGTCGAAACTGCTGAATCCAACCGCATCCGGCGCGAGAAGGCGTTTCGCTTCTCTCATGGTGAGATACGCGCCGATATTGACAGGTACCACCACCTGATCGTCGATGCGACGCAGGAACTCTGTGATCGTTTTTCTAAACGGAACATCTTTCCATTCTACCGGCCGGTATTCGCGCTCCCACACAAGATCGTCGAAAAAGGGAGGAAATTGCTTCAATTGATCTGCATCCTTGGCTTCGAAGGCACGAATAAATCCCGCCCAGTCCTCGATTTTCGCATGCAAGACATCACTCAAATTGGGGCGAAGAAATTCCTCTTCAATGTCGCCGCCTTGCCGGGTCATCAGCTTGGTGGCCAAGTCGTTCCAAAGTTCATTACAAAAGATGCGATCCACTGCCCCATCGGCGAGGCCCTCGATGTGATCGATCGTCGATCTGACCATCTGGACCCTGTCACGATGTTCTGCCAGCCCCGGATAGTTCCATGCTCCGTCCAACACCGTCTGCTCCCAATCGACAAGAACGTATCGGACTCGCGGGTACACCCGCCCTTCGCGGTCGAGTGTGTGAAGATGGCTGAGAAACGAAGCCGCCAAATTGCCATTGCCGGGGCCGAGTTCGACAACCGTCAAGGGTCGGGAACCGGCTGCAGGCTGCTGGGGCTGTGAGACCTTGTCACGCCTGGTTACCTGTTCAAAGTAGTCTGCCGCCAACGCATGGGCTAGGCGGTAATCGGCGGAGGCGAACGTCTGATAAAAATTACGAACTTGATCGCCTCGGAAGCGGTAAAAGAGTTGATTGATGTGCGCCTGCCATTGGTCGACGGCCTTCCAATCGCCGATGAGCTGAGGTAAAGCGTCCGCGTCTTGCAGCATAATCCGTGGAGATTCCTTGTCGTGGCCGAAATTCTAGCAGATGGGTTTAAATGGCTGCAACCGGCGCTGCTCCTTGACAGTCCCAGGCTGGCAGTGTACGAACGATTTATGGGTCTCTGTCTGGCTATCTGGGTTCCCCTGCTTATCTGGTGGCTGGCATCTCCCCCGCTCCTCTCTGCTGGCGAAAGCCCTATGACAGATCCGAGTTCTGAATTAGAATCCGCGCCACAAGAACAGGGCGGTTACGATTTCGATGCGCCTCCTCAAGGGCTGTTCCGGAGCATCACGATGGCTGAAGGGTTTGAGGAAGAGATAGGCTTTCGCCGCACGCACGAAATTGTCCCGGTCAAGCCGACCGAGCGGTTCGGCCCAGATGTGTCGGGCATTTTCATCGTTTTCACTCTGCATCAGCACTACCAGGCCTTTCAGGTCTTCGGTCGCTGCTTTCCCGAATCGGTTTCCGGGCTCGATCCGCACACGATGGTCGGCCAGGATGTGATGTACATCGCCCTTGAGGATGAGTCAGGCTATTTGAAGCTATCGTCCCCGCAAGGCCGTTGGAAGCCAGGCCGGTACAAAGTAGAGATTCACGCAGGGGAACAGGTCAATGAGGTCAGCCTCATGGGTACCATGCGCTTCACTGTGGCCGCCTCTCACGAACCATGACAAAGCCGAAGGCCAGAATTGGCCGACCATGACGGATCCCGCTACGCACACCTCCTTTCCACAATATCGGCTCACGAACACCGTCCAAGATATCATTACTCAACTCGGACTCCTCATCCGCCTCGAACGGAAGATGTTCGGCATCATTGCGTCGTATGCCGTCACCATCGGCATGTTCATGCTGTGCGTGCCCATTGCGGTACAGGAACTGGTCAGTACATTTTCCTTTGCCATCGAACCCATTATGATCCTGACGCTTACCCTCGTGGTCGGGTCGGCACTCACAGGCGCCGCCGCCTTTCGTATCTTGCAAGCCCGGGCGGTCGAGACCTTGCAACAGCGCATTTACGCGCGTATCGCGATCGCATTCACGGAGACGCTTCCCAAAATTCGGGAAGAAGCATTCCTTCCGCAGCATGCCCATCGGTTCGCCGAGGCGGACCTGTTGACACGCGCGCTCGTCGCGATGGTTGCCGATCTCTTCTATGTGGCGGTCGTGGGCTCCGTTGGCATGTCGCTCCTCGTCTTTTTCCATCCGTATTTTTTGCTCTACAACGTCATCCTCGTTGTCGGATTCGTCTTTCTTCTGACCGTGTTTGGGAAAGGCGGGTTCCTCATTACACTGGAGATGTCCCGGCTCAACTACGAGATTTATCATTGGATGCAGAATATCGCCGCCAACCTGCCGCATTTGCGGGCGGTCGGCAACAGCCCGTATCTAATTCGGAAAACGGACGAACTGACGAAGGCTTATGCCGAAGTTCGCCAACGGCGGTCGGATCTCTTGACCGGACGGCAATATAAGGCCGCAGCCTTGTGGCAGGCGGTTGGACATGCCGGGTTGATCGGAACCGCAGGCATGCTGGTATCACAAGGCCAGCTCACCGTCGGCCAGTTTGCGGCGGCCGAGCTGGTTGCCGGCAACCTCCTCCTCAACATGGATACCCTGGCCCGCCGGATGGTCCACATGTTTTTTGCTTTCGTCTCGTTTCGAGAACTGAACGCATTTTTTTCGCTTCCTCAAGACGAGACTGCCTCTCGAACCGTCGTGCCCCTCAGTCAATTCGGCCTGGCAGGCATCAAGGTGACGGCCAGAAACTTATCCTTTGCCTATGCTGGCGCTCCTCTCCTCTTTGAGCACTTTCACCTCGACGTCGCCCCGGGTGAGAAGGTGGTGGTGCTGTGCCAGTCCAACATGCAAAAAACCGCGCTCTCCAGGATCCTGGCCGGACTCCTCGCGCCATCAAGCGGTGTGGTGCGGTACAACGACATGAACCTCGTCGAGGTCAGCCTCGACTCGATCGATACGTGCCGCAGTCTGATGCTGGATTCGCATCCTACCTTGCTCGAAGGCACGATCGAGGACAACATCACGCTCGGACGGCAATCGATTGGGTACGAGGACGTCCAATGGGCCCTTGAATTCGTGGAACTCGATGAAGAAATCGATCGGATGCAGGAAGGGCTCACGACCAACGTTACTGGCCAGAGCACCCAGTTCACGTTGAGCCAGATTCTCAGGCTGCTCCTCGCGCGTGCCATCGTCACCAGACCGCATGTCCTGATCGTCGAAGGCACTCTGCACAGCATGGCACCCTCTTTGCGGGAAGTGATTTTACGCCGCCTATGTTCCAAGGATGAACCATGGTCCATCATTTTCGTCTCTAATGACCCCGCGTTCAGCAGTTATGTCGACCGCCAGATCACGCTCGAACACCTGCCTTCGGTTTGAATCTCCCAAAGGCCTTCTGTACAATGCCGTGGTGATTCCTCCTCATGGTGTACGTGCTGCGCGTTTCCACTCCTCATGACCCACTCATCCCAGCCATGGATCTCGGTAGTCGTTCCTATCAAGGACGAACGGGACAATCTTGTCTCATTGACTGACCAGCTCATGAAGGTGTTGCACGCTCGAGGGGAATCGCAGCACACCCCGTTCGAGATCATCTATGTCGACGACGGCAGCACCGATGGCAGCAGCCAAATGTTGGATCGCATAGCCGCGGAACACCCGTCTGTCATCGTGCTGCATTTCGATCGCAACTACGGACAATCCTCGGCATTCGATGCAGGATTCAAGCGATCGACCGGCATGCTGGTCGTGACGATGGACGGCGACCTTCAGAACGATCCAGCCGACATCGACACGCTGCTGGCCTATTCAGACAAGTACGATCTGGTCTGCGGGTGGCGGACCGAACGGCATGATAGTCTCACACGGAAAATTTCGTCCCGAGTGGCAAACGCCGTGCGAAGCGCTGTCACGGGTGACCGTGTTCACGACACCGGATGCTCGCTCAAGGTATTCCGCCGGGAGGTCATCGACCGGCTGCAACTTTTTGTCGGCATGCACCGGTTCTTTCCCGCCCTTGCCCTCATGCACGGATTCACTGTGACTGAAGTCCCCGTCCGTCATCACCCGCGCATGCACGGCGTATCGAAATACGGTGTCGGCAACCGGCTCTTCAAAGGACTCTACGACCTGTTGGCCGTTCGCTGGATGCAGGATCGTGTCTTGAAATACCGCTTCCGCGACAAGTGATCGATGCTACCGGATTCCATGTTCTCAGTTGAAATCCTTTGGCTTGCCATTGGTTTCCTCGGGCAAGGGCTGTTTTTCGGTCGATGGCTCGTTCAATGGATCGTCTCGGAGCGAAAAGCCGAAAGCCGGATGCCGATCGCCTTCTGGTATCTGAGCCTGGTCGGAGGGTTGATTACATTGGCCTACGCGATTTACCGGCGTGATCCGGTCTTTATCGCCGGACAGGGAATTGGAGCACTGGTCTACATTCGAAACCTCATGCTGATTTATCGTCAAGGATCCCACCAGCACGCAGGACCGGTTCCTTCGGTCGGAAAACCTCAGTAACGCCTCATGCACGCGCCCGTCTCGCCGATATCCGGACACATTGTGAACCTGGCCATCCTGATCCTCTTGTCAGGTCTCCTGTTTTTTCTCGGATTAGGCTCGATGGGATTGACTGATCGGGATGAGGGGCGCAACGCCGAAGCGGGGCGAGAGATGCTGGAAACGGGCAATTGGGTCAGCCCTACTTTCAACTACGAGCCACGTTTTGCCAAGCCCGCTCTCGTGTATTGGCTGATGAGCTTGTCTTACCGCTGGTTGGGAATCGATGAATTAGCCGCCCGACTTCCGTCAGCCGCCTTTGGCGTAGGTCTGATTGTGCTGCAATACCTCTTTATCAGCCGATTCTGTGGGGCAGTGGTGGGCTTGCTCGGCGCCTTGATGTTGCTGTTAAACATCGAGATTATCGGCCTAAGCCGCATGGCCCTGACCGACAGCGTGTTGATCTGTTTCACGACACTGTCCTTGTACAGCTTTTGGCTGGGGTTCCATGGACGGCAGCGCGAACGCGGGTGGCGGTGGATCTTCTATCTCGCGATGGGGATGGCCACACTGGCTAAAGGGCCGGTCGGATTTCTTGTTCCGCTCGTGACCATTGCGCTGTATTTGACGGTGACCAAACAATGGCGTCGGTTTTGGCGCGAGGGGACTCCGGTGGCGGGGCTCTTGCTGTTTGCCGTTGTGGCACTCCCCTGGTATCTCATCATGTGGTCTCTTCACGGGACGCAGTACGCGGCATCTGCGCAGGCCAATACGGTCGGCCGCTTCCTCAGCCCGATGGAAGGCCATGGTTTCACAATCCTGTTTTATGTCCCCGTCCTGTTGTTGGGGTTTTTTCCGTGGAGCGGCTGGCTGCCTTTTGCCTGGTATCAAGCCTATCGAAGTTGGCGAGAGAGAAGAGGCGAAATAAGCATCTCGAGCGACGCCCATCAGAGTACTCCTACTGAACCCGCTTCAGCGTTTCACAGTACAACGGTAAGCTTGGAATGGTTCGCGGCGGCGTGGGTCTTCGGCGTGTTTATGTTTTTTTCGTTGTCCTCCACCAGGCTGGCTCACTACATCGGACCGCTGTTTCCAGCTGCCGCGCTGCTCACGGCCACTTACTGGCACCGTAGCCTTCACAATGTCCAGACAAGAGGCCGACGCGCATCAATCCATACCATGATGATCATGGGCTATCTTTTGGCAATTGGATTTGCGTCATTGCCATCCCTGTATCCTTCGTTTGCTGGACGCCTGGTGAAGGAGTTTCCGCTCGCGACGACGATGACTCTCGGGAGCGGGCCGTATGTCGCCTCCGCTGTCCTGTTGGTCGGAATGGCGCTGGTCGGCTACTTTGGGCTGAGTGAACGAAGACGGGCTGGGGCATTCTGGGCTGCCGGGGGTTCACTGGCATTGTTGGCATTGACCATTATCCAACTGGTATTACCGGGCCTCAATCGGTATTTCATTACGCCGCCCCAAATTCTTTCTTATGCTGCCGGGCTCAATCTGATGCCGACCGATCGGTTGATTGTGTATGGATCAACCAGACCTTCAAACGTGTTTTATGCGAGACGCAAAGTGCTCTTCGTCTCGGAAGGGGAGGAGGCAACGATTCGTGAGGCACTCAGCCAGCCTGGTCAGACTATGGTGGTGCTACCGGAGACCTTCAAATCCAAGCTGCCGGCGGAAGCCTCGACCCTCATGCCTATCCTTCGACAACACGGCTATCTCTTGCTCGCCAGTCGGTCGATGGTCGTCATTCCTGAAGGCACCACCTCGCCTCCGGCTCGAGCCGTTCCCGGCCATTAAACCTATCCCAACGGCAGGGCGCCTCTCAATTCAAGCATCGTATACAACGACAGCAACAGTCCCAGTCCTAGCGCCGCCTCGCGATACCAGGGGAAGTGAGGGGGCTCGTCCGGCCGTCCTTGTCGACCAGCGCGCAACCAATGCGCGAAGCCAGTCAGAAGGGCGACCGCCGTCACCCAGACGGACCCTGAGCACATCCCGAGGCCAAGGCCGATCAGCGCGAGAATAACGGCTCGAGTCGCACGGATAGGAAAGAGAGCAGGTCGCACCTTCATCAAGAGAAGTATGAGCAGCGCCACCCAAGCCAGCAGCAATCCCGCTTCAGTCAACGCCTTTGCAGTCCACTCATCAGAAAGGGGATGCCCGATGGCGGTGATGACCGCAAAAAGGACTGCAAGTGGCGGCGTCACGGCATAAAGCGCCGTTGCCAGTGCTCTGCGCCATTCTTGTCGGCGCGGGATAACGGCGCCGATCAGCACGCCAAGAACGGCACCTGCGATGATGTCGGTCAAGAAATGTGACCCCCGGAAAAGCCGGCTCGCGGAAATAGCCAAGGCGATGCCAAACACGACCCAACGGAGCTTAGGGAATCGCACCGCCAGCACCGTTGCGATTGCGAAGGAGCACGTGGTATGGCCGGACGGAAACGAATCCCACCCATTGCCGGCGAACGGGGAAAACTCAGAGACACCCACATGCATGAACTTAGGCCTGGCACGACCCACAACATGCTTGAGGGTAGTGCTACCTAGGCCGGCCACAGCGTGAACAATGAGCGTTTCCCAACCGGCGATCGTCCAAGCCTTGAGCTTGAGCGCGTATCCAACCGCCAAGAGCAGAGCGCTCACACACAACAGAAATTCACTACCGCCCACTTGATCGCCAACGTCACTGAGCCATGCCAGCCATGGATGACGGAGATGGTCAATGTGGAAGTCGTTGAGAGAGCGCACATAGCGAGTGAGCGGAAAATCGAACACAGGCAGGCGGAATAAGGTCAGCGCGAGGGCGGTGCAACACATGGTGAACGACAGCATCGACGCGTAGGTTGCCGGCACCAGTCTCGACGATTCTGCTGCCGCACCGTCAGACGCGTCATTCATCACGGAATCCAGTCGGCGAGAAACACATTGAATTCACCGGGAACCTTTGCATGACGGTCCGACACCCACACCAGCCGCGTCCCATCGGGAGAAAACATGGGAAAGCTGTTGAAATGTCCTTCAACCGTCAGGCGTTCCAAGCCGGTTCCGTCATCAGCGATGAGGAACAGATGGAAACTTGGTCTGCCTCCCTCGCCTCTAGTCTCGACGTTGGATGAGAAGATTATTCTCTTCCCGTCCGGATGAAAAAAGGGTGAAAAGTTGGAGGCCCCATTCGTGGTGACCTGACGCTTCCCGCTCCCATCGGCATTCATGACAAAAATTTCCAATTGGCCAGGTTCGATTAACCGCTGTCCGAGCAACTCTTTGTACCGTGACAGCTCGACCTCATCGCTTGGATGAGAGGCCCGGTAGACGATGCGTTTGCTGTCAGGCGAAAAAAACGCGCCACCGTCATACCCGACCTCCTCGGTCAGACGACGAGATTTCGTTCCGTCCAGATTCATGGCATACAGATCAAGGTCTCCATCCTTCAAGGAGGTCCACACGATGGTTTTCCCGTCTGGCGAGATTGTCGCTTCCGCATCGTAGCCTGGTGTCGAGGTCAGACGCTGCATCTCCTGCCCGTCAACGCGAACCGCATACACGTCATAGTCGTCCAACGCCCATCGGTAGGCCCCGTCTCGTTTGGGCTTCGGCGGGCAGTTCGGTCCCGTCGCGTATGTGGAAGAATAGAGAACACGCCGATCTCCAGGGAAAAAATACCCGCACGTCGTGGCGCCGGTTCCTGTGCTGACCAACCGAATAGCACCGCTCTCGAGATCCATCACATACATCTGATAGCACCCCAGACCCTCTTCGGCCGGCTTGAGCGTCGCAGCAAAAGAATCCTTCATCCAATTATTCGTGGACTGAAAAATCAGCTTGGTGCCGTCGAACGAAAAATAGGCTTCCGCATTCTGGCGGCCGAAGGTGAGTTGCCGAATGTTCTTCAAATGTCGTTCCGTGCCTCCGGTCAAAGTCGGTTTCGTCGAAGACTCGCCGGCGGACGAGCAATGAAGGAAGGTCGCCACGAAGACGACTGTCAGAAGCAGCGCCCTAGTGAGCAGACTGAGTTTCATCGAACGATACCTCCTGGCTGTGCTGGGCGTCCCATTCGCCGCGAGCAATCGCCTTGCCATCCTGAAAGACTACATAGCTGTTCCATCCATAAAAAAACAACAGCCGGGCAACGGTGGTGGCGGATTGCGGCGTCAGGGCATACACCGATGTGACGACACTGCCAGGACGATCTTCTCGATGACAGCTTGCGACAAGGGCTATGCCCGGACCGTCATAGGTCTTCTCTGCGACGGTCACACCTCCATCCCGAAGCTGCACACGAGTGCCGCAGTGAGTACTGACGAGCGGCTGAAGCGTCAAACGGGAGGCCGGACTCCCCAATATTAGCACTGAACCTTCACCAGGCAACAGAGCATTTTCTGCCAGGGTGGTGATCGCTGTCCGCTGAGCCGGCGCCTTCTGACCGTCCTGACTCTTGATCCGTTTCACCACGTCTTGAAACGGATGACTGTCCGTGTCCGATCCGGCAAGGGCCACGATGATCGAACGTTTGGTGTCTGTGACGTAGTGGTTAAGAACCGGAGGCAGATCACGCCGTGCTAACCGACGCAGGACCATCGCCTCGGGATCGAGTTCGATCGTCAGCGGCTTGAATGGCAAGTCACTCTTGAACAGCGTGTCCGCACCGGACAGCTGTGCCCAGAGTAGGTGCTGGCTGCTGTTCGACATCCCGACAAGAATCGGAAGCGGAGATCGAAACACTGGGCCGGTTTGAGCGATGCTGCCTGATAGCGTGAAGCGACCGTCCGCATCGCGGGCAAGAGGATGTGCCGTGACGTTCTTCAAGGTTAATGCAGGCGCGCCGGTGCCCTCGACCCATTGCGCAAAGAACCAGCGGAGATCCTTGGCAGCGGTCTCTGCGAAGATTCGCTCGACGTCATGCCAGTCGGCATACCGGCCACGATACTGCGCCACAAGCGTTTTTAACGAGCGCCAAAAGGACACTTCGCCGACTTCCTGCCGCAGCAAATGAAAGACCATCGCCGCTTTTTGATACCCGATAGCGTTGTCCCGCTCATCCTGCTTCCGGGTAAATTGCCCAAGCGGATAGTCACGTTCAGGCGGCACGTGCAGGTTATATCCCCGCAGCATCAAGTGGCGCTGATCCCGCGCTTGTTCATGATCGCCGGACCACTCGTGCCAATAATAGTTGGCAAGATAGGTCGTCAATCCTTCCACCCAATTGCCACGATCCACATGGTTGAAGACCGAGTTTCCGATCCAGGAATGCACGATTTCATGACCTAAGGCATATGGCTGCACATAGTGTCGTTTGATCACCCCGCTCCCCAACAGCGTAAACGAGGGCATACCCAGCCCGCTGGCAAAAAAGTTCTCGACCACGGCAAACGACTCGAACGGATAGGGACCGAGCAACGACATATACACGTCGAGATAGCGAGCAGTGGCATCAAGATATTCATCAGCCAACTCGGCGTCTTCTGGAAACAGATACGTGGCCAACCGGACCGCCTGACCGCTGCTCGACGACCACTCGCGGGTGGTCTCCACAAATCGGTTGGCGACCAGCGTCAGCGCCTCGCTCTCTTCGACCGTCTCCCACTCGGCCAGCGTCAGGCTCTCGTCGCGACACAGCTCTGCCGGGCAAGGGACGGAGGACCGACGCTGTCCTTGGGCGACCGCCGTCCATCCCGAGGGCAGAGCCACACGAAGCCGATACCGGCTGAGGGATTCGGGGACATCAAGGTACCACCGGGTTTCGCTGCTCAGGTAAACCCCTTCCATCCCGATGTGACCGGCGGTCTCACTGGGAGTCACAAAGCGCAAATGACGAGGCTCTTTGGGAGGATCGTCGATCGCTCCATGATAGTGCGCGGTTACGGTCATGACGCCCGCCGTGACAAGGGCGGCGGGCAGTGTGATGTACTGCCCGAAAGGAGCAGCTGCCTCGTGCTCGGTCTGAACCGGGAGATCGCGACCACTGTCGTCGGTGGCAGATCGGGAAAGTACCAACCGATCAAGGTGAAGCGTCCCGGCCAGGGACAGTCGAAGTGGACGTCCAGGGATGGCATTGATCGTGAGACGGTCTACGGCCAGAAGCGCATGCCGCTCCGGATCAATCTGCACGAACAGATCATGGCGCGAGATGAAAGGAGCCGCAAAGGGCTGTGGCGTCGCCGTCGTCACTACAGACGGGCTGAGACAGAAGAATAGCCAGAGGGCCGCCATGGCGGGTCGCAGGCACGATTTTCCCATGCGTTGGGTTTTAGCACTCGCGACAGACCAGCACAAGCTGGATGATGGAGAGCAACCTATCGAGATCGATGGGCTTACTGATCACTTCTTGGGGACGCAGCGACCACGCGTCTTGGAGCAATTCTTCGTCGTAGCTCCCCGTAACGATAATGACCGCGCCCGCGAAATTATTGGTGCGTAGGCGACGGAGCACCTCGACGCCGTTCATGCCCGGCAGCATCAGATCCAATAAAATGAGATCGGGAGGAGTCTGTTCTATCATCGACAGCGCCTGCGCGCCGTCTTTGACTCCCAAGGCTCGATACCCCCGCAGACTCAGAAACTGCACGAGCAGATCGCAAACCAGCTGCTCGTCATCGACGATGAGCACGGTTTCCCCCGTCTCTGCGACGGCATTGCCAGGTTGAGCCGTCGCTCCTTCCGTCTTTTTGGCAGGCTGCTGAACGACACGATTGACACCTTCTACCAACACATCTAGCGACAACCCTTTGCGGACAAAATCCGTCACGCGCAATGTACGAGCCTGGTTCTCCTGAATCTCCGTCGCACCGCCGCCGAGAATGATGACCGGCGCGTGCGGATCGATGGCTCGAATTTCTTTGAGAACTGTGAGCCCGTCCATTCCAGGCATCCGCAGATCAAGAATCGTGACGCGTGGATTTTGCTGGCGGAAGAGGTTCAGGCCTTCCGGGCCGCTGGTCGCGGAATACACATCATATCCATGACGAGTCAAGACGGCCTGCAGGAGGTCGCAGTTCATGCGGTCGTCGTCGATGACAAGAATCTTGACCATTCCCACCCTTCAATGCGCAAACGGCGTGCTACGCCGAGGCACGGACCGAGCCTAGCATGCGGACTATGGCTTGAGAAGTAAAAGAGATATACCGGCCTTCGAGTTAGTCGATCGCGGCACCAAGCAAGGCATCGACGAAAGCCTCTGGCTGGAAATCCTGCAAATCATCGACCGCTTCTCCTACACCGATCAGGCGTACAGGCAATTTGAGCTCATCCGCAATCGCCACGACGATGCCTCCCTTGGCGGTCCCATCCAGTTTGGTCAGAGCCAGGCCTGTGACTCCCACGGTCTGATAAAACTGGCGGGCTTGGGACAGCGCGTTTTGCCCCAATGTTGCATCTAAAACCAGTAAGACTTCATGCGGCGCGCCTGGCAAGGCCTGCCCGATCACTCTTGACACCTTCCGGAGCTCTTCCATCAAATTGGACTTCGTATGCAGACGGCCGGCCGTATCGATGAGGACAACATCGGCCTGCCTAGCTTTCGCCGCTGCAATCCCGTCGTAAGCCACTGCCGCCGGATCCGCGCCATGCCGATGGCGGATCATCTCGACACCGATCCGATCGGCCCAGACCTGAAGTTGGTCAATCGCGGCGGCACGGAAGGTATCGGCCGCGACGAGCAACGGGACGCGCTTGCTTTGGACCAGTCGTTGGGCGAGCTTGGCCATGCTGGTGGTCTTTCCGACTCCATTGACTCCGACCACGAGGACGACAAACGGTTTCGGTCCATTGGCGATCAACTGCTCGAACGTGGGCCCCGACGCTGGGGTCAAAATTTCGAGCAAGGTCTGACGCAATGTCGCATGAACATGCGTGGCTTGCGAGGCATCGGTGCCCTGGAGGGCCTCTTTCAGACGGCTGATCACCCGCTCGGCCACAGCGGCTCCCAGGTCCGAGGTGATGAGCGCCGCTTCAAAATCGTCGAGCAAAGCGGGATCCACTGCCCGACCCAACAAGCGATCGAGGGAACCGCGCATCACGGAGCGCGTCTTACTCAGACCTTCACTCAGCCGCTGGAACCATCCCATGGATGTAACTCCGCCCTTATGATGATTTCCGAACGTAAGGACGCCGACCGGCGAAACACGCAATCCTGCCCAGGGCGAGCCGGACCGTCCGCTCTTTCCGTCGCATCCGGCGGGATTCGGCCTGGCCACGCTCATGGTCATAGCCGCATAAGTGAAGGGCTCCGTGTATCAATAAGGCCACGATTTCTTCCTCCAAGGAGCGACGACCTTCCTTCGCTTGGCGAAGAGCAGTTGGAACGGAGATGACGATGTCTCCCAACACCCGTCTGGAAACATGAAAGACAGGTGTTCGAGCTTCTCTCAACGCAAACGCGAGCACGTCGGTGCTGCGATCTTTTCCACGGAAGCGGTGATTAAGTCTCCTCATCCGCCGATCACCCACAAACGACAATCCGAGATCGGCGGAGGACTCCCCGATCAGGTTGAGTACGGCCTGTGCCAGTCGCAGGATGCTGTGACGACCAAACCGTATCGATCGTACATGAACCTGGAGGGAAACGGGCATTAATGCGGCTGGCCCCAAGAGCCTTTCGTTGCGCTGGGTAGGGAGGAGGACGGGCGAGTGTGGGAGGACTGACGGCGCCCCCCCTGCGCGGCCTGTGGATGGGCCTGCTCCGTCTGCTCGTGCTGATCATACGCTTTGATGATGTCTTGTACGAGCTTATGCCGCACGACATCACGCTCATCAAAGTACACGAAGCGAATGCCTTCCACGTGGCGAAGAATGTCGCGCACTTCGATCAACCCCGAAACCCGATCGGGCGGAAGATCCACCTGGGTAATGTCACCGGTGACCACGGCTTTGGAGTTGAAGCCAAGCCGCGTCAGGAACATTTTCATCTGTTCGGCCGTCGCGTTTTGGGCTTCGTCGAGAATCACGAAGGAATCGTTCAACGTGCGGCCTCGCATAAAAGCCAATGGCGCAATCTCGATGTCCCCTCGCTCGATGGCACGCGTTGCCCGCTCCATATCCATCATGTCGAACAGGGCGTCATAGAGGGGACGGAGATAGGGATTGACTTTGGCGATCATGTCTCCGGGCAGAAATCCGAGTTTCTCTCCGGCTTCGACGGCAGGCCTGGCCAGAATGATGCGGCTGACTTCACGTTTCATCAACGCGCTCACGGCCATGGCCATCGCAAGATACGTCTTTCCTGTTCCCGCAGGGCCGATGCCGATGACGATGTCGTGCGTTTCGATCGCTTCGATGTAGGTTTTCTGCGTGGGCGTCTTGGGAGCGACGAAGCGTTTTTTGGTGACGATCGTCGTCGCATTGGAGAGCAACTCTTTTAACGGGGTCTCTGGACTTTGGCGCAAAGCGGTTAATGCATGCGTGACGTCATCGGGCTGGATCAGCATGCCGTCATTGGCCAAGCCTGCCAGTTCGGTGAGTACGCGCTCCGCATAGCGCGTCGCTTCTGGGTTTCCGTCAAGGGTGAGTTCCTCGCCCCGTGCCGACAGGCGCACGCCGAGGTCTTCTTCGATCAGCTTGAGGTGCCGGTCGTGGTGTCCAAACAGAACGGCGGTGTTGGTACCTTCTCGCAGTTTGAGCTTTCGCACGAGGGGCCGAAGCCCGATCCTCCTCTCAGTACTGTCATGTGATTCTAACAAAGCGGCGGCAGAGGGACAAGCGAAAGGTCAGAAGAACAGCATCCCGGTGCTCCTCGGTTGGTTGACCACCACTGGGGTAGTTGACCATGCATCATGGGCCATTGCCTGCCCTCTAAGGCAGGACCCTGCGACGTGCGAGGGCTGTACAGCCGGTAGTGGCCGACACGATCCGGTGCGACAGGCTACTTGCTCGCCACAGCTCTGACCTGCCGGTAGGTTGTCAGGCCCTGCAGGACTTTGCGGATACCATCCTGAAGCAGCGTCAGCATCCCGTCTTCAACGGCTTTGATCAGCATAGCGGCCGTTCGACTTCTTGACTGAATGAGTTGCTTGATTTCGTCGGTTCCGACCAGCAACTCATGTAGAGGCACTCGTCCCTTGAATCCTGAATGGCGACAGTATTCACATCCGCGTCCTCGGAACAGTTGAAGGTCGTCTTGCGCGGCATGGGATAAGGGCCACCCTTCAGCGCCGTAACCCTCGACCAGTTCTTGATACTCCTCAGGAGACGGACGATAGGATTCTTTGCAGACGCCGCAGATTCGTTTACACAATCTGGTGGCGAGCACACCGAGCATGGCGTCGGCAAAATTAAACGGATCGCACCCAAGGTCAAGCAGACGGATAACGGTTTCGACGGCACTGTTCGTGTGCAGGGTGCTCAGAACAAGGTGTCCGGTCAGAGAAGCTTCAATTGCAATGTCGGCAGTTTCTTTATCTCGCATTTCCCCGATCATGATGACGTCAGGGTCAGCTCGTAAAAACGAACGCATGGCCGTCGCAAAGTCCAAGCCGATTTTCTGGTGAATCTGCAGTTGCCGCAACCCTTCTTGCGTGATCTCGATCGGGTCTTCAGCGGTCCAAATTTTGCGTTCTTCCGTGTTGATGTGCTTCAGAATAGCATGGAGCAACGTCGTTTTCCCCGAGCCGGTCGGCCCCACGCACAGGATGATGCCGTGCGGCTTTTCCGCCATCGCCTTGACCGTCTGCAATGCGCTCGGGGTCAACTCCATAGCTTCCAAAGGCATCGGTTCCTTCGCGGTCAAAAGGCGCAGCACGGCATCTTCATTGCCACCGGCTGTTGGCAGGGTGGCCACACGCAACTCAAGGCTGCGTTGGGCGTCAAGCTTGAATCGAATCTTCCCATCTTGCGGCTTGCGCCGTTCCGCAATGTCGAGATTCGCCATAATCTTGAGGCGGGAGATCAGTGCCCGGCGGTAAGCGGTTGGGACTTTCGTGTAACTAAAGCACGTCCCGTCGACCCGGAACCGGATGTTCATCTCTCTCTTGCTCGTGCTCGGCTCAAAATGCAGATCGGAAGCGCCAAGACGATCCGCTTCGCTAATCAAATGGTTGGTGAGCCGTACGATAAGAGAATCGTTTTCGTCGATAGGGCCGGAAGGCCTCTCGAGCACCGGATCAAGAGGAAGATCTTCCTCCAATTCACTTAATATGGTTCCGATGGTTGAAGCGCTCCCCTGCTGCTCCATCGTGGCGCCAAGAAACTGTTCAATGTCACGGCGAAGCCCGACGGAATACCGAATGGTCATGCCAGGAAAACT
>DASTQY010000351.1:0-6380 GCA_035761525.1 Nitrospira sp.
CCTGCGCCGCGACTTGAGATCGGCGATCTTAATGTGGAAGCAGGCGGCGACCGCTTCCTGAATGTCCTCCATGGCCACAATTTTCTTCTTGTCGCCTATCAAATCACGCAGCACGTTCCTCGCCATATCGAGAGTAATGGACTGTCCGGTCAACGAGGCATACGCGCCGAGGCGCACCAGCGAGCCTTCCAGTTCTCGAATGTTGCTCTTCATGGTTGTGGATAAGAACTGGATGACGTCTTCCGGCAGGGTGACTCCTTCGTCTTCGGACTTCTTTCGTAGGATCGCGATTCTGGTTTCCACATCTGGGGGCTGTAGATCGGCGATAAGCCCCCACTCAAACCGCGACCGCAACCGTTCTTCGATGTCGGGCATGTCTTTCGGAAACCGGTCGCTTGAAAGGACGATCTGCTTGTGTGCCTCATACAAGGCATTGAAGGTATGGAAAAACTCCTCCTGTGTTCGCTCCTTGCCCGCTAAGAATTGAATGTCGTCGATCATCAACATGTCGATATGCCGATATCGCTTCCGCAGGTCCATCATCTTGTCGTAGCGGATGGAGTTAATGACCTCATTCGTGAACTGCTCAGTCGTCAGATAGGCGATGCGCAGATCTGTGCGCTCAGCCACATGGTTGGCGATCGCGTTCAACAGATGGGTCTTACCGAGGCCGACTCCGCCATAGATAAAGAGGGGATTGTAGGCTTTGGCTGGCTGTTCTGCGACCGCCATACACGCGGCGTGCGCGAATTGATTGCCGGCTCCCACGACAAAATTCTTAAAAGAATACTTTGGGTTAAGCTGGATTCCTCGCTTGGATTTAGGGGTCGTAGCGGTCCGGACCGCTTGCGCCACCGCTGCAGGGTCGCTCTGGCTGATGGGAGGTCGGCTAAAGACGACAAAGGACACGGCCGTCTCTCCCCCTCCGCGGGCCGTCGACACCGCCTCCTCAAGGAGCGGTCCATAATGCTGGCTGAGCCAGTCACCAAAAAACTTATTCGGAACGCCTATTTGCGCGTTTCGATCCTCGATTCGCTCTAAACGGACCGGCATAAACCAGGTGTCATATACCTGTTTTGGAACCCGTCCCTGAATGTAAGCTAAGGCTTCCTGCCAAACTGTAGAAACTGTCATAGTTCCTGCGCTCTCACCCATACACAGGCTTATTCACACCTGTGGATAAGTATGCTCGATGCCTTCGCTTCTCCGGACCTCAGCGATGTCATCAGCCAGTGGTGGATTTTACTTTCTCTCTTCATCGACCTCTATAAAGAAGTTATGCACAGTGCACCGTCCTCTCACTCCGAGTCAATCCCCAGGTCCGTCCCCAAGGCGTCTCACAGTAAAGTGCTTCCCTAATCAACCCGTTATCACCAATCCCCACCATCCACCGGTCCTACTCCGAATCCTACGACGGCGACTGTTTTCTTTCTTTGGCACATCATCTTCGGAGAAGAGCCCTTTCCTAAATCACGATCGCCGCATCACTCTCGAAAATTTTTTGCACAAGGACGTCATAGGAGATGGTGCGCTCCCCATCCTGAGTGCCCAATGAGAAGACTGTTCCGCTGGAATGAGGAAATGAAACCAGGGCAGTATCAAGGAGCACCACATCTCCTTTCGAGTGTGACGCGATAAACAATGCAGGATCCACACGATCCACGGGTTTTCTAAGGAGATAAAGCGTGTTCTTCATGAAAAGACCAGGGTGCGGTCGAGTGATTGCACAAGCGTGCGAATCTCGTCCGGCGGTTTACTCGTCACGGAAAATCCGTCGAGAAACTTCTGCGTTCGCGAGCCTGATGCTACGACGAACGGCACGTGGAGATGCTTGAACGAGGGACGATACTTTTCAAGAATATCTACGTCGACGACGTCATCGGTATCATCGGTCACCAGGAGAGGAGCATTTCCGAGAAGAATGATCGTCGTCTCATGGTCCCCGGCACAAAGGCCAAGTGCAATGCGGAGGGCCTCGACGGGCCGATGGGTTTTAGTAGGGTCTTCAGCGATGACGACGGCAACTCGTTTGGACATGTCGCCCGTTCTTGTTAGGTGAATGCGAGAAACCGATCACATCCGTCAATTATTCCTGAGAGCACGACAAGCCCAGATAGCGAGACACGCGGATCAACTTGTTCCGTCGAAACGCCATGCTGTTGGCATCCATAGGCACAGACGGACATTCTGACGCCAGCGTCAAGGAGGCCTCTGAAGCGGGTATCCGTGTAGCTTTTTACGCCCTCATCAATCAGATACAAATAGACCTCAACCCCTTGGCGCAATGCAGCTTCTGCCAGTCGCACTACCGTCTCGACGCTCGGATGAGAGGGGGCTGTGGATAACAGGAGACCGAGTTTCTGTTGTGCCATGGAAATATTTGTGAATTTAACACGAAGATCTTTTAAGAATCAATTGGTTATATAAACCAGTGGTGCCCGAGACTACGAGGTTTTCGAGAGGAAGTCAATTGGAAAAAAGGGTCTCAAAAAGTCTTGCTGAGGGCCACGAAATAGCGAGGAAGATCGGTCAATGGAATCGTCTCCTGCGCCTTGGATTCCATATCCCGCACGACAGCGGATCCAGCTCTGGCTTCATCATCACCTAAGAGGACGGCATACCGGCAGCCTGCACGGTCTGCCTGACGAAGATGGGATTTTAATGTGGTGGTCCGGTAGTCGGACAAGGCCGAGAGGCCGACTTGGCGGAGGGCATCCAGTAAGCGCACGCCTGCTGGACTGCCTTCGGTACCGAACGAGGCCACATAGATCGAGGGACGAACCGTCGGAACACGTTCGGCAGGGAGCATCATTGCGATGCGTTCGAGGCCGGCCGCGAATCCCACTGCAGGCGTAGGTTGCCCGCCTAAGAGTTGAACCAATCCATCGTACCGGCCTCCTGCTCCCACGGCATTCTGCGCTCCAAGGTGGGAGGACGTAATCTCGAAGGCCGTCAGGCAATAGTAATCGAGTCCGCGTACGAGCCGTGGATTCAGACGGAACGCGATCCCGAGTGCGGAAAGTGTCGATAGGACCTGATCGAAATGGTCCTTTGCCTCGGGAGACAAGTATGAAGTCAGGTGAGGGGCATCCTCGGTCGCTGCCCGGCAGGCAGGCACCTTACAGTCGAGGACACGAAGTGGGTTCGTGTCGATCCGTCGCCGGCAATTCTCGCACAGTTGGCCCACGCGGCTCTGCAAAAACGCGACGAGGACCGGAAGGTAGGCCGCTCGATCGGTATTCGTTCCCAGGCTGTTGACCTCAAGAATAAGATCAGGCAAACGCAAATCTGAGAGAAATCGCCATAGCAGGGCGATGACATCCACGTCCGCCTTAGGATCCTGGGTTCCCAGGTATTCGACGCCGAACTGATGAAATTGACGGAGACGTCCTGCTTGCGGCCGTTCATGGCGAAACATGGGGCCGATGTAAAAATATTTTTGCGGGAGAGGATCGGCCTCTCGGTGATGTTCGATGAAGGCACGGACGGTTCCCGCGGTTCCTTCCGGTCTGAGCGTGAGAGACGTTCCGTCCCGGTCGGGGAATGTGTACATTTCCTTTTCCACGATGTCGGTGGTGGCGCCGATGCTGCGGGCAAACAGCGTGGTGACTTCAAAAATCGGGATGCGGATTTCGTGAAAGCCATACCGATCCGCCCACTGTCGGGCGGTCTCCTCGATAAACCGCCAGCGCGGCGTCTCCTCAGGGAGAATATCTTTGACGCCCTTGATGCCTTTGATCACCTGTGCATCCAGCTTTCGTGATCGCGTTCCTAAAGGTGCGCGCGACTATAGCGACGAGTTTGCGGGCAAGTCAACGCGACGAGGGCTTCTTGCGCCCAGCTTCGAGCGGCGCTATAGTTCGCAACCTCCCGGCGTCCTTAAAACAGGAGTCTGTGTATGAGCAGTGATCGGCCAACCCGGAGGGTCATCGCCGTGGCGCCCATGCCGCCCGAGAAATCCGCGTATGCGCTGGCGCGCTACAGTCGCTCTCCGGACTCGATCGAACAGAGCATCAAATGGGTGCACGGGCATTCCTCTGAAAAGTTCTGGGAGCAGTTTTACTTCGACTACGGGCACGCCTCGATCGCCGATCTCGGCCACGTCATCATCTGTTTTGAAGAGATCACCGAGCTTGCCGCCATCCGGTTGGAAGATGAACCGCTGTGGGACGGGCAGGCCAAGTCAAGCCGCTACCAAAACTTTGCCTCCGGCGGCTGGTACGTGCCTGACGCCATTCATGGAAGCGAGACCGAAGGCACCTATCACGGCATTCTTCGCAGCCTGGGGGAAATCTACCGCCTCCTTCACGAACCCCTCGTGACCTACCTGTCCGAGCGAGAACCGCGGCCGCCCTCGATGAAGCCGGAAACGTATCAGCGGACGATTGCCGCTCGCGCATTCGACGTCACGCGCTACCTCCTGCCGCTCGCGTGCAAAACGAATGTCGGTCAGGTGGTCAGCATTCGAACGCTCGAAAAGCAGATCACGAGGCTTCTTTCCTCTCAGCTCCCGGAACTCCAGATGATCGGGGAAGACCTTAAGGATGCTTGTCAACGTTCCCCGATGAACGTCTGGGGCGAGCTGTGCGGGCAAACCGCCGGCCTGAATGAACCAATGGCTCCCACGCTCTCTCGTTACGCCCGGGCGAACGACTATCAGGCCACCGTCTACACGGATCTGGCCCGCTACGCGAAGGAAGCACTCCGCGGCACGGGGCTCGACCATGCGGATACCTGGGGAACCTGCGAGTCCGTCGAGCTTATCGATCCGCACGATCCCATCGATGAAACGGTCGCGACGCTGCTGTATCGTGTGAGTCACGCGCCCTACCGCAGTATCCTCGGTGTCGTGCGTGATTGGACGGACAAGCAAAAACAGGACACGATCGCCATCGCACTGAGCCGTCGCGGGCCGTACGATGAACTTCCGAAGGAGTTCCGAAGCGGGTATGCATTCATGTTCGATGTCCTCATGGATATCGGCGGCTGGAGGGATATGCACCGTCATCGGCGCTGCCAGCAGATCCAACAGAATTTCACCACTGCTCACGGGTACGATGTCCCGGCGCCCCTGGTCGAGGCGCGTCTTGAGGGTGAATATCGGCAGGCGATGGATGCAGTGAGGGCGGATATTGAGCAGCTGAAGAAAGTGAACGGAGAGGCGGCCCTCTATGCCATCCCCTTCGGATTCAAGGTTCGCTGTCTGTTCAAGATGGATTTTGCAGAAGCGGAGTATATTGCCAGGCTTCGTTCGGGGGTCAAAGGGCACTGGTCCTATCGGAACATTGCCTGGCTGATGAAACAGAAACTCACCGAGCGCTATCCCATGCTCGGCGTGCACGTACAAGCGACTTCGCCGGATATTGAAGATACGCTGACCAGATAGCGCGTTTCCCCCTTCCATGACCGAGCACCAAATCAACTGTGAAGCCGCCCTGTTGGATGGAGACTGGGAACAGGCAGCGCGGGAGGCGCTTGCTTGGGCGCGCCATCCGAAGTCGACGGATCGGCGGGATCCTCGACCACATTTCGCGCTCAACGTGGTCCAGTTGATCAAAGGGCAATTTGCTGAAGCCTGGAGCAGCCACGCTCTCTCGCTCCAGGAGCCGGACGACATTGCGCAAGTGAAAAGCTGGCTCGACGGACTCGTGGCCAGCCATGCCGATCGACCCAGTGCTCATCTGGTGATGGGATTGTTCCTGTCTCAATCCGGGCAATCTGAACAATCGATGCAATCATACCGAACGGCGACGAAGCTGGCGCCGCAATCAGCCTACCCGCATTATTTCCTTGCGCAGATTCATGAACGCGCAAACCACGTCGAGATGGCAATCAAAGAATACCGGGAGGCGGTGAGACTCGATCCGGACTATGTTCCGGCCAGAACCAACCTCGGGGTGGCGTACCAGGAGCAAGGACGATTGGAGATGGCCATCCCGCAATATCGCGAAGTGATCAAGCTCAACCCGAGCGATGCCGTGGCCCATGCCAATCTGGCCTGCGCGCTTGCCGAACAGGGGAAGATGCAGGCGGCGCTCTTGGAATATCAGGAGGCACTCCGATTGAACCCTCGGGATGCGGAAGTGCATTTTGCGCTGGGAGGGTTGTATGAAAACAAGAACCGTCCCGATCTCGCGATGAAAGAATATCGGGCCGCAATCGAGTCGAATCGCGACCTGGCGCCCGCTCATTCGGCTCTCGGCTGGATGCTGTTCGATCGGGGTCATCGGGAAGAGGCCATGGAATGTTTCAATCAGGCCCTTCGTGCTGATCCGCAGAATGCGCGAGCCTATCTGGGGGTGGCGAAGTGCTATGCAAGCCGAGGAAAAGTGCAGCTGGCGATTGAGAACTACACGAAGGCGATCAAGTACGAACAGGAC
>DASTQY010000352.1:0-2953 GCA_035761525.1 Nitrospira sp.
TGGCCCAGGGCTACTATGTTCCGGCTTATGCCCGACGTGACAGCTTCACCTGTTTGATTCATGAGGACATTTGAGGACGCGGTCTGGTCTTATATTAGCTTTGCAATACAAATGACTTATGAGCTATTCATTTGGCGGGAAGGCTCAGTGGAGCTTCTTGCATGAGATATGCGACTGCAAACGCCAGATGGGAAAAACCGATGGGCGGGCTCACCAACGTCATTGCATGTTGTGCCCTAGTCAGCGCCTGTTCACCCTCCGTCTTCCCTTACAAAGCGTTGGATGGTGTGAATCACGACTTTGACTTTTTGGGTTGGCAATTGCTTCAGGATCAAAATCCGCAGCAGAAGGTGCAATTGGGAGGGCGTATCGTTCAGGCTGAAATGAAGGATGATATGGTCACCATCACAGCAACTCACCTGTCGATACCCAAGGATCCGACGCAAGAGCCGGAGGAGGCCAAACCAAGCGGTGAGTTCCTCATCCAGTATAGCGCTGTTATTGATCCCCTCGTTCTTCGTTCGGGAAACAAGCTCATTGTAGTAGGCGAGACCGGCAGTCCAGGACAGATCGAGGTCGAAAAGAAAGTTCGCCTCTTACCAAGGATAACCGCCTTGTGTATCCATTTTTGGAACACCGATGGCAAAGGGATTGCGTTGCGAGGATCTTCAAGTTCTGGCACGAAGTTTCTGGCTGAACTGACCTACTGCAAGACAGCACTGTGAGTGCCTGCATGCGACATCAAAAGGTTTCAGGACGCTTCTGTTGAAGCGCTCATATCAGGCTTAAAGGTGTCATGAGAGCCCGACTTACCAAGCAAGCCATGAATTAGAGCTGGGCTCTGGAAAAGCGATACCGCTGTCACATTACATCATTGGCCGTTCGCAGAAACCACCTCGACAGCATTCCCATTCACGCTTCGCTCGTAGCCGACTTCGCCTCCCGGGGTCATTTCTCATAGTTGAACCGCCTCTATTCTTCTCGAATAAGCCACTTTTAAGCTCGCTTTAATCTGTACCTAATTTCACTGATTTATTTGTAAGCGTTGGAGGAGGCCAATGAGTTGGCGAGCCTATTGTTCAGCGCTGGGAATGGCGATCGCATCGCTCTTTGCGAGAAGCGGAGTTTTTCAGCGGCCGCTGGAAAGGAAGTAGACGCTCTCGACGGGCTACAACAGCTCGGAGGAACTCATGTCGCAGCGGATTAAGACTAACTACAGCTACAAAGGGTGGAATATAACCTTGATAATGAACCTTGAAGGTTACATGTGGACCTGTCAGTACATAATCAGGAAGTCGGGCAGGACGGTGATGGATGGATTTCCAGGAAGCACTTATCTTTCGCGCGAAGAAGCGGAAGAGACGGCTTTGAGGACTGCCAAAAGCCTGATCGATCAATGTAAGCTGGACAAGAATCCACTAGGTACTTAAGTCAGTTGGTGCGTCACTGCGAATTGAAGTCGGCCCCTCTCGTGACTCAGCTGTGGACAGGTAGGCACAACGAACATCACGCCCGCCTCTCAGACGAATGAACCTCTCTTCTCTTGTGAGTACTCAGGAGTTTCGCCATTTGTTCCGTGTAGAACTCAAGTAATCGGTGTTCTTCCTTGGAAAACGGTGGGCTGTTGGGCACCGAAGCAACGGAGATGAGATATTCACAGGAGCGCACGTAGTTCTCTACGTCTTTGCGGGGGGCTTTCTGGGGTGGGCGGAGGGACATCGGATTCTCACCTGATCATCGATTACTCCAGAGCCGTTGACACCTGCAAATTACTCTAGGAGGTTACTGAATAGTGTGTCAACAGGAATACTGTCGGCATCAATCCGTCAGCTATTTCCTACATTCTTGGCGGTGTCTAGCGGCCGCTTCACAAAGTATTGTTGAGGATGACCGCACACTCGCTCGTGCGGTGGATTTCCCAAAGCGGTGGGAGTATGGTGAACTAAATGTGGCAAAGACTGTTGCAAGCGACGGCCGTCACGACCTTGTTATTTTTTCTCAAGCGCTTGTTCATCCGGAATAAATCCCCATTACCCTACCGCCACCCTGTCTCTCGGTGGCCGAGTCGTTCTTACCGCAAACCATAGGGACACGGCGGGGAGGAGCCCGTATGGGTCAATCGATCCACCACTGGTAACAGTCGCCCCGGAGAATCGCTTCATTACAACAATCGATCATCATGAGCATGCCGAGCTGAAACTGAAACGCATCCCCTCGGGCAAAGCCACAGTCCAGCATGTCCACCGCATGATGGAAAGCCATTTGTTCCATTACTACGGCAGGAGCGCCGTGGATACGCGTGAGGGCTATTTTCCATGCTCGTCGCCAATCATTTCCGTTCCACTCGACAGTGGCCGTGCGTACCCGTTTCCGACGCGCCATCTCCCCTCCGAGTCACAAAACTAACATACTCAGCAGAAAGGCTTGTTAGTGGCTGCTCTAGGAGAGGTAAACTTGTGCAGTTGATCACGTAAAGATTCATGCTAGTGTCGAGGTGGCGACTTGAAGCCAGTTCCGCCCCAACGAAATGAGAGTTACGGTATTCCACGGTATGCTGAAAATGGCGAGTTTGTTGGATACATCGGTTCGTGTATCGATGTCACTGAACGCAGAAAAGCGGAGGAGACAGTCCAAGCAATGGCATTGCTGCCGGTTCAAAACCCATCACCGGTCCTGCGCATAGATGGAGATGGCATTCTCCTTTATAAAAATCCCGCAGTGGATCAGTCACTCCGAGATTCGGCTTTAACTGTTGGTAGCCCCGTGTCGCCACATCTGATGGCCTTAGTTCAAGGTCATTACATGCACGTCTTGCACAAATGGTGGAAGTACATATGCATGGGCGAGTGTATCTAGTAAACGTGACCCCGATCGAGAAGGATAATTATGCAAACCTATATTGGACGGATATCACAGATTGTAAATGGGCCGAAAATGGGACTTAGATTTAGGG
>DASTQY010000353.1:0-2608 GCA_035761525.1 Nitrospira sp.
CAAGTTCTTTCTTCTCGGAGAATGTAACAGCGGTCTTGAGGGCGGCGGGCATCTTATACTAGAGTATCCTCGCAACTCAGGGGATGATGGGCCTTAGTGTACGAGGAATGCGATGGCAACGCAAGTCCGTAGCTGCCCCAAATGCTTCCAACTCATGTGGCTCACACAGATCCAGTACGAACTGCTTGACCACGAAACCGTTCGAACGAAGTGCCCGCATTGCGGAGCGACCGTTCGATTCAAGTTGGTGTCGGAAGGCGCAAACGCCACGGGCCCGAAAATGGGACATTGATCGGACATCGTACGCCGGTCGTACTGTCCTCTGATGAGGACGGCTCAGGACGCAACTTCGACCGCAGGTTATAACCCACGTCCCGCACCATCCAATTCAGGCTTGTTCCCCGGCAAAATTTTGTGGAGGCTGGCGCGATACTCAGTGATGCGCTTTTCGTTCCCCTGCTCGACCAGGATCTCCCCGTCTCTCTGCATCCGGTCCAGGTGATCGAGGACCGCAAGTAACGGCTGGACGGAACCCAGAAGCTTTCCGACTTCAAAGGCTTCCAATGATTCAACGAATGCGTCGTTCAGCCCTTTATACGCCGTTCCCGCGCTTTGACTGCGGAACCGGGAGACGATCACCTCATAGTCATCGACCGCTTCTGGCTTGGGCTTGATACCTGTTGGAACGACCGTCAAATGCACGATGGCAGGCAATGTGGCCGCGTAGGTCTTTAACTGCGACGTGAGCCCGCCGATCGCATCAAGAACATTGCCTGTTTCCATACCATCGTCCTAATCGAGTCTCTTCACTTCTGTCAAGATTCGGGCTGGCCTGATATCGAGACGTTCTTCCATCTGCTGCATAAGGAAGTCCATGTCAGGCGGGGAGGGTCGTTCATACAGCTGGAGCTCGCCGGTCGAAGGATGAAGAAACCCCAATGTTCTGGCATGAAGCATCACGCGAGGCACCTCCAATCCATTTACACAACAAACCTTTCGGCCTCCGTAGGTTGGATCGCCGAGAATGGGATGGCCGAGCGAGGCGAGGTGCACGCGCAATTGATGCGTCCGTCCTGTTTGAGGATACAACAGCAGATGGGCAGCGGCCTTGCCAAAACGCCGGCTCACCGTGTAGCCGGTGACCGCGTCCTTGGGCCGAGTCGTGCGGGAGGAAAACTTTTTGCGTTCCTTGGAATCACGTCCAATTGCCAGCTCAATGAGACCATGTCCCTTCTTGGGAATCGCCCAGACCAGCGCTTCGTAGACGCGAGTAATCGTATGTTGCTTGAATTGGCTAGAAAGATGCCGGTGCGCCTGATCGGTTTTGGCAATAACCATCACACCGGAGGTGTCCTTATCCAGTCGATGAACGAGACCAGGCCGCTCCTTTCCGCCGACCGCGGACATGGTGCCGCCTGAAGTCTGGAAATAGTGAAGAAGGGCGTTGACAAGTGTGCCTGTCCAGTTGCCTGGCGCCGGATGCACAACGATTCCCGCCGGTTTGTTGAGGACCAGAACCTGTTCGTCCTCGAAGAGGACTTCGAGCGGAATGGGTTCACCCCGCAATTGGAGCGGTTCGGGTTTCGGGACGTCCATCGTGATCTTATCGCCGGGCTTGATCTTTTGGCTGGGTCTCACGATATGATCGTTGAGGCGTATCCGTCCGAGCTCGATGAGGCGTTGTAAGGCAGACCGAGACATGTCTCGCTCACGATTGACCAGGAAGACGTCCAGCCGCTTTGGCTGTTCACCGGCTGTGACTACAAACTCGGTAATCATGTGTGGGGCACACGCTACTAAAGTGCCATCCTCCATTGCAATCAGGTCTGTTTGCCTCACGCTGGCCGCAGGACTATGCTACAGAGAAAGCCGTCTTGAACTTGAAAGGAGATTGGAATCATGAGATGGGTCCTTGCCTTAGGCGCGATGATGCTGACCGCCGGCTATTTCTTGACCGCTTCCAAAGCGGCCGATCAGCCGGGCATTGCCCCTGAAACCGTTGCCGACTATCTGCATTCGATCATTGAAGCTGACCGGACCTTTTATTCCATTCACGTCGTCGAGCGCTTGCAGAAAGGAGGCGGGACAAAAGCGGCTGAAGATTGGCGTGCGAAGAAGAATGTGCTTCCGCTTCCAGCCCAATTCCTGATTGAGGCGAGCGAACTCGCAGCCAAGACCGGTTCGAAAGTCCGATATCGTCTGATCAGCCTGTGGCCGATCAATCCAAAGAATGCACCCGACGGTCCATTGGAAAGGCAAGGTCTCGAGGCCTTACGAGAGCATCCGGAACGGTCGGTCACAGGAACCGTCAAGCGGGGAGACACCACCTATTTTCAAGCCATGTATGCCGATCGTGCGGTGAGCAAAACCTGCATCACCTGCCATAATGGGCATCGAAAGAGTCCCAAGAAAGACTTCACACTGCACGATGTCATGGGGGGATTACTCAGCGAGATCCCTTTGGAACGAGCCCAGTAGACGGCGAAGACTGGCGGATGGCATGCACCAACACCTGTTGCCTGCGATAAATTGAAAGTGCCTGCTCTTGGGCTTCTCCCGCCTCCTGTTGATGTTGGAGCGTCCGATGGAGGGAGGCCAATAACGCCCA
>DASTQY010000354.1:0-3447 GCA_035761525.1 Nitrospira sp.
ACGGTCTGCACTCCAAAGAAGTTCACGTACCAGATGGTCAGCAGGCCCATCAGCACCGGGAGGTTCTGCGCAAACGGGGTTCGCCGGAAGTGCTCGTCCATCTGATGAGCGCCGTCAAGCATGGCACGGAACTGCTCCGGCCCGATGGCCAACATTGTCGATAAACCAATGGCAGACTCCATTGAATAGCGGCCGCCGACCCAGTCCCAGAACTGGAACATATTGGCCGTATCAATGCCGAACTTCGCCACTTCCGCCGCATTCGTGGACACGGCGACAAAGTGCTTCGCGACTGATTTGGGATCGCCACCTAACCGTGCGAGAGACCACTCACGCGCGCTGTTCGCATTGGTCATCGTTTCCAAAGTCGTGAACGTTTTTGACGAGATGATGAATAGCGTTTCTTCGGCCTGGAGATCGTGGACAGCTTCCGAGAAGTCGGTTCCATCCACATTCGAGACGAACCGGAAGGTCATGGTCCGCTCGCTGTAATGCTTCAGCGCTTCATAGGCCATGACGGGTCCGAGGTCTGACCCGCCGATGCCGATATTGACGACGTTTCGGATCGCCTTGCCGGTGTGGCCTTTCCATGTGCCGTTCCGGATGCGGCGACAAAACTCGGTCATCTGATCAAGCACCTCGTGCACCTTCGGGACCACGTTCTCGCCGTCGACCATGATCGAGGCTTCTCGGGGAGCCCGGAGCGCCACGTGCAGCACGGCTCGCTGCTCGGTCACATTGATCTTCTCCCCTCGGAACATTGCCTCGATTCGCTCGCGCAGACCGGACTCATCCGCCAGTTGCAGCAGAAGCTCCAGCGTTTGGTCGGTGATCCGGTTCTTTGAGTAGTCCAGAAGCAGCCCTACAGCTTCCGCTGTCAGTCGAGTTCCTCGTTGAGGATCCTCTGCAAAGAGCGTCCGCAGATGCACGTCCCGGACTGCTTTATAATGGGCTTGGAGGGCCTTCCACGATTTACGCCTCGGGAGCGGCTTGATCCGTGCCATCGTGGAAGGAGCCTTGCGTGTTTTCGTCGTCATGATCCTCTGATTCTCCAATCAAACCGTCGCCCGTTACGGAACGGGACAGGGTTTTACCTCCCAAATACCGGCCGCATATTCCGCGATCGTTCGATCGCTGGAAAACTTTCCTGATCCGGCGACGTTCAGGATTGCCTTCTGCGCCCAACCACTCGCATCCGCATAGAGATCGCACAGCGCTCGGTCAGCCTTCATGTACGAGGTGAGATCTGCCAGATGCATGTAGTGGTCGCTTGTCAGCACTGCCTGTTCCAATGCGGCGAACACGCCCGGTTCATTGCGGCTAAAGTAATTGGAGAAGATCAGGTCCAGCGCCGCCCGGGTTTCCGGCTCCTGTTCATAGTGCCAGCGCGGGTTATACCAGTCGCGACTACTGGCCACTTGCTCTGCGGTCAGGCCGAAGAGGAAGAAATTCTCTTCTCCGGCTTCTTCCGCCATTTCAATGGTAGCGCCGTCGCGGGTCCCTAAGGTCAGGGCGCCGTTCATCATGAATTTCATGTTGCTCGTCCCGCTGGCCTCATAGCCGGCCGTGGAAATCTGATTGGAGACATCAGTGGCTGGAATCAGTCTTTCGGCTAGCGACACGCAGTATTCCGGCAGGAAGACCACTTTGATCCTGCCACGGACGATCGGATCTCCATCGATCGTGCCAGCGAGATTGTTGAGGAACTTGATGATGACCTTGGCCAAGTGATAGGCCGGCGCCGCTTTTCCGGCAAAGAAGAAGGTCCGCGGAGCCATGACCATGTTCGAGTTCTCGCGCAGCCGGTTATACAGCACGACCACGCGAAGAGCATTCAACAGTTGCCGCTTGTATTCATGGATCCGCTTCACCTGACAATCGAAGATACTGTTCGGGTCAATGCTCTGCCCCGATGTGACTTTGAGCCACTGGGCAAATTGCAGCTTCGCCTCGCGTTTTGCCTTGCGAAAAGCGTCTTGAAATGACCGATCGTTGGCAAGCCTTTTGAGCTTGCCCAGCTCGCCGAGATCGGTAATCCATCCGTCCCCAATGGCATCGGTGATCGCATGCGACAGCGCTGGGTTGGCCATCAGCAACCACCGTCGAGGGGTGACGCCGTTCGTCTTGTTGTTAAACCTCTCGGGATAGAGCTCGGCCAAGTCCTTGACCGTCACCGTCCGAAGCAGCTTGGAATGGATGGCCGCCACCCCGTTGGTGCTGTGGGAACCCACAATCGCGAGATTGGCCATCCGGATTTTGCGCCTCGCACCTTCTTCCACAAGGCTGACACGTGCCACGCGTCCTTCGTCTCCCGGGAAGCGGTTTCGCACGACCTCGATCAGACGGCGGTTGATCTCAAGAATGATCTCCAACTGGCGTGGGAGCATGGCCTCAAACCATTCGAACGGCCATTTCTCCAACGCCTCGGGCAACAGCGTGTGGTTCGTGTAGGCCAACGTGCGCTGCGTGAGGTCCCATGCGTGGTCCCATCCAAGGTGCGCTTCATCCAATAGAATCCGCATGAGTTCCGGAACCGCCATGGTGGGATGTGTGTCATTCAACTGAATGGCCGCTTTCTCCGGCAGTGCATTCCAATCGGGGTTTCCGCGCCGGAAGCGCCGCACGAGATCGGCCAAGGAGCAGGCCACCAGGAAATACTCTTGCAAAAAGCGCAAGCCCTGCCCCATGGATGTCGAATCATCCGGGTAGAGCACACGCGTGAGCGATTCCGCCGTGAGCGTTTCCGCCAACGCCCCCACGAAATCACCACGACTGAACAATTGAAAATCAAAGTAATCCGGAGTGCCGGCTGCCCACAGACGCAGTGTATTGATGGTCTTGCCGCCATAGCCCACCACCGGCCGGTCAAAGGGGATGCCGAGCAGAACGGAAGGACGGCCCACAATGGGACGCAGAATGCCGCTCCGAAGCTCGAACGAACAATTGAGTTTCACCTCGACCGCTTCCTCCAATCGTGCGACCTCCCAGGGATCGGGACGTCGTAACCAATTGTCCGGCTGCTCACATTGCCATCCATCTTTAATGGTTTGCTTAAAGATTCCGTACTCATACCGCAAACCATAGCCCATGCCTGGAATTTCCATCGTCGCCATCGAATCAATGAAGCAGGCGGCCAGCCTCCCAAGCCCTCCATTTCCCAAACCGGCATCAGGCTCCATTTCTTGAATGGCCAACGGATCGAGTCCAAGCTGTTTTTGACGTTCCATCGCCAATGGCCGGAGCAAGGCATTGGTGATGTTGTTCGCAAACGACCGTCCGAGCAAAAATTCCATCGAGAGGTAGTACACCCGCTTGGGATTCTTCTCCACATAGGTGCGCTCGGTCTGTAGCCAGCGTTGCGACACAACGTCGCGGACGGCATGTGCCGCCGCTTCAAACTGCTCCCGGACACTGGCCTGCTTGACATCAACGACGTTATCGAACGTG
>DASTQY010000355.1:0-3664 GCA_035761525.1 Nitrospira sp.
AAGAAAAAGCCGGCTGATTGTCTTGAGGAACAAACGCGACCTGCCGTGCCACCTCCTGATGGCTCGCCAACTCCAGAGATTGGCCGAATAACGTGATCTCGCCTGTGTACGGCCTCACGATCTTAGCCAGAAGCTTGAGCAAGGACGTCTTACCAGACCCGTTCGGGCCCACGATGCCCAAAATCTCCCCGGCCTTGACCTGCAAGCTCACATCCTGAACAGCCCAGTTGGTTCGGTCATGCGCAGAACCGTAACGGAAAAACAGTGACCGGACTTCGTAGGCAACCTGTTGCGGCATCATGAACACTCTCGTTTCGATTTCCTGTTGGCGGTCATGTCAAGCCAGCCGATCTTTTCTCCACACGAGGAGATAGATAAAGAATGGACCTCCGGCCAATGCGGTCATGATTCCGACAGGCAGTTCTGAAGGAGCAAAAAAACTTCTCGCGAACGTATCGGCCGTCATGAGCACCATGCCTCCCACAAGGGCGGAGGCGGGCAACAGCAAGCGATGGTCAGCGCCGAGCACCAATCGCACGGCATGAGGAACAACCATCCCGATGAAGCCAATCATGCCGCTTACTGAAACGACCGCCCCGGTGACGAGCGCGGCGGTCATCAAGATGCCTCGTTTCGCCCGTTCGGTATCGACACCCAGTGAGCGGGCCGGCTCCTCTCCTAATGTCAAGATGTTCAGCACGTTGACCTGCTTGAACAACCACGCCAGACAAAGAACCAAATAGATGGCGAGGGCAACCAGCGTATGATCGGCTGTTGCCGTCAGCGATCCCATCAGCCACGCCATCATGCCGAAGGCACGATTGGGCTCCATGATCGACGTGATGAACATGATGAGGGCCGAAAAAATGGCATTCAAAATGACTCCTGCCAGGAGGACGCTATGGACCGGCAGCCTGTCGTAGGTCGCTGACATGCGGTAGAGCACCATGAGAGCCAGCAGACCCCCGAAGAACCCATAGATTGGCAAAGTCGGAATCAGCCAGGCCATGCCGCCGAGACCGAACAGGACGGCCAAAGAAACGCCCAGCGCGGCGCCGCTCGAGACGCCGAGAATGTAGGGGTCGGCTAATGGGTTGCGAAGCAGCGCTTGTAAAATTACGCCGACGGAAGACAGGGAACTCCCCACGAGAAATCCGAGCAACACTCGCGGCATTCGCAGCTGCAAGACGATCGTGTCCGTGATAGACGATCCATTGGCCTCAGTCTCACCCACACCGATGGCTCGTCCGATAATCCGCCCGACTTCTGCAATACTCACATACTGGGTTCCCATTTGAAGACAAAGCAGCGTGAGAGCGATGGCGGCGGTTGACAGAATGGCCATCACGCTAAGCCATCGGGGCATGGTGAGAATGGCCTTGCGAAACGTGGCTGCATCGCAGACAGCGGCTGCGGGTACGGGTTTCGGCGATGACGCTCGATCGGACAGGGAGGATGCTGGCTGGCTGGGCGAAATTGTCATGGCCGCGAAGATGTGCGGTCGGAGGAGAACGCTTCCGGATGAATCACCTGCGCCAGTTGCTCCAAGCCGTCGACGACACGTGGCCCTGGACGATTCAGCGCGTCCGAGGACACGACATGAAGTCGTTGATGTTGGACGGCCGACAAACCGGTCCATCGCTTCCATGTTTGCTGTTCATGCTCAGGAACACTTTCGGTTGATCCCACGGGAAAGACCAGTACTTCGGGATCTTTCTCCAACACGGTTTCCATGCTGAGCCGAGGATAGGCTCCCGACGTTTCAGCCGCGACGTTGATTCCTCCCGCCAGCTCGATCATCTGATGAATGTAACTATTGGGACCGACCGTAATTAGCGGGTGGCTGCTTAATACATATAAGACCCGTTTTCGTTCTACGGTCTGGACCCGGCGCGAGACCTCGGCAATCCGTTCCCGCATATGGCGAGTCAGCGCATCGGCAGCAGACGAACGTTCGAAAATCCTCCCCAACGTGTGGATGTGCGCCAGGACATGCTCGAGGGATTTCGCTTCAAAGATGAACGTCGGGACCTTCAATGCTTCCAGCTTCGCCAGGATGTCAGCACGCAGAAGTTCACCGGGTGCCGCTACCATATCCGGACTGAGGGCCAACAATGATTCAAGGTTGGGTTGTGTGTAGCCGACTTTAGGCTTGCCGGCGGCCGCCGGAGGATAATTGCAAAAATTCGTGACGCCCACGATCTGTTCATCGAGGCCGATGGCAAACAGCATTTCCGTAAGGCTGGGAGCCAGGGAGAGAACTCGACGGGGAGGCTTGGCGAAATACAACTTTCGACCCGAATCATCCACAAACGTTCGCGGCGCGATGTTGGCCATGAACGGCATGCCGGTCAGGATGCCTTGTTGACGTCGCTTCATAACTGAGCCATCACCTTCATTGCCCAGTGCGATTCCAGCACAAAAAACCCCTGTTCCCAAACAGCTGATCAACCAAGTAGCAAGGGCTCGCTCAAACGGATTTCTGCGTAAGGCCGCAGCGAGCAAGTGGCCGAGGCGTACTCTTTTCTCACCCGCCCACCCACCGCCTGTCGGAACAGGCGTTTCCCCGTCTTGTACGCCGCAGGCGACTGGCGGAGCGAGAACGCAGCGAAGAATCAGTTTCAGCGAGCCCAAATAAAAAATCCCCAAGGCCTGGAAAGACCCTGAGGATTGCACCCGCTTCTTCATCCTCGCCTGTTCCCCAGCCCTCGAGGGAACGATGGTCTAGGGAACCGATGAGAGGATCACACGCGAGTGGCGATAGATCCGCTGAAAGATTCCCGTTCCGGGCAGGTCTTCTGGCTCATGGTTCATCCTACTCCCCGTGCCTTCCCATCCGTCGAACCGGACAGTGGCGTAGGCGGGTTTCGTCCCCATTGACAGCGGCGGGACCGCGAGGGATTTGCACCCTCTTCCCTTACCCGAACATTACGATTGTGAGCGGCACTCTAGGAGAGAGTGGCATTTTTTGTCAAGTTCAATAATGTCCGATTGCCCAGCCTGGCAACAGTCAGAGACAAGGTCATAGGAACAACCTGCTGAAACGGCACGACTTTTTGGGACCTTGTGCGGCATAGCGCTTGCCTCTTACAGATGTATTGGGAGAACCATTCAAGTCCTCCCCTTAGAGAAGAGCCGGTAAAGAAGCCCGGCGTGATGCGTGGGATGCAAAGATGAAACACCTCGTCCTTGCCATCGTCATACTGTGGGCGGCCTTCCACTTTGGCGGGATGTTCTTTTCTGCGAAAGACCGTAGCCCGGGTGTCGCCTTCGGCCGCCTGCTCGATGCGCCGCAGCGGTCTATCCAGAACCCATACCGCAACGGGTACTTTTATCTCATTGGGCTCATGGCAGCGTCTTCGCTAGACCCAGGAAAAACCGGCTATGAGATCTGGGTGGAAGAAACCGAGGAAGCGGGCCGAGGCGCATCTGGTGAACGAAAAGCCACCAGAGCCGACCTCGTGTTCACTCTCTCAACTGATACGACCAACTCCGCATGGGAAGCCGACGATCCGTTGCATGCGTTCGGAAAGAAAGAGGCTCCTTTCCGAGCGGCAGCCAGCCAATATCACATTCTTCTCGCGCGATATGAGCGCTGGCTCGGCATGCCGTTCGATGATTGGGGTTTCGGACGCAAGGTCGTTCCACTCGGCAAGCACATTCT
>DASTQY010000356.1:0-2837 GCA_035761525.1 Nitrospira sp.
GCACCGCCACATTCAATGGAGACGGCAGGCATGCGACCGAGGCCGCGCTCGCCGGACCGAGCGGATTGACCATTGGGACAGACGGGAGGCTCTATATTGCCGATACGTTTAATGGAAGAATTCGAGCCGTCGATCCGGCGACCGGCATGATCGAGACAGTGGTTGGTGACGGCGGCGAATATCGGTATCAAGGCGAGATGGAAGCCGCAACGCCCAGTCTGTCTCGGCCATGCGGCATTGTGGTTGACTTGGAGGGCAATGTGTTCATGACTGATTCCGACAACCATTTGGTTCGACGATGGGAGCGAGTGGCTGGTCGGATCGATCGAGTGGCCGGCATTGGCATCGCCAATTATGGAGGAGACGGTAAAACGCCGTTAGAAGCCAGTCTCAATTATCCGTTCGGCATCGTGATGGACCAACAAAACCATCTATTCGTGGCGGATACATTTAATCATCGGATTCGAGAAATCGTACTGTAACCAGACGCGGCGTTGGCAGCCGGCCGACTGTTCGCTGGAAGCCGAGGCGCTCTTGGTTGAGTCGGTGAAAGACGCACGTTGCAACGGGTAGGAACGCCTGGTCAATGCTGAAAAAAAAGTCCTCCTATGTCATCGCCATCCTCGGCGCAACCGGCGCGGTCGGCGAAGAGACGCTCGACATTCTTGACGAGCGCAAATTTCCCCTCGCCGGCCTTCGTTTGTTCGCCTCGAAGCGTTCAGCCGGAGAGGTGTTGACTTGTCAGGGAAAGGAATGGACGGTCGAAGAGTTGACGCCAGAGGTGTCCTTCGCCGGCGTCGATATTGCCTTGATTTCCGCGACGGACGCTATCAGTCGGGAATACGGCGCCCGTTTAGGGGCTGCGGGGGTCACGGTCATCGACGACAGCGCGGTGTTCCGTATGGACCTGGATGTGCCGTTGGTCGTTCCGGAGGTGAACGCGCAGGCCCTCGGTTCCATGCCTCGCGGCATTGTGGCGATTCCTAACTGCACCACGACGCCTTTGGTCATGGCACTCAAGCCACTGCGAGATGCGGTCGGCCTAAAACGGGTAGTCGTGACCACGTTTCAGTCCGTCTCTGGAACTGGTGCGGCAGCGATGGAGGAACTGATCACCCAAACTAAGGACTTGATGGCCTTTCGGGATGTGAAGACCGAGGTCTACCCCTATCAAATTGCCTTCAACCTGTTGCCTCATATTGGCTCCTTTAGCGAGGAAGGCGATTGCTCGGAGGAAGTGAAGATCGCCAACGAAACGAGGAAGATTCTGGACGCACCGACGTTGCGGGTCACCGCCACCACCGTGCGGGTACCGGTGCTGCGGTGTCACTCGGAGGCCATCAATGTGGAATTGGAAGGGCCGTTGACGTCCAACGAGGCCCGGGCAGCCTTGGCCGCGATGCCGGGAGTCATCGTGTATGACGACCCAAGCCGGAAGCTCTATCCGATGCCGCTGGACGCGACGGGCAAAGATGAGGTGTACATCGGACGCATCAGGGAGGACGTATCCGTCACGAACGGCCTGAATCTGTGGGTGGTATCCGACAATCTTCGAAAAGGCGCCGCGCTCAATGCAGTGCAGATCGCGGAATGTCTGGTGAAAGGCTGATGATCGAGTGGGAAAACGTGGGCAAAATCCTCATTGGTGTCGGAACGGTGGTTGCTCTGCTGGGGGTCCTGTTCCTGCTTGTCGACCGAGTGCCGGCCCTCAGCCATTTGTTGAGCTGGCTCGGAAGGCTTCCCGGCGATATTTCTATTAAACGGGACAACTTCAGCCTATATTTTCCGCTCGCGACCAGTATCGTCCTCAGCGTCATCCTTAGTCTGCTATTCTATTTACTAGCATGGATCTTCCGCCGATAACACGCCTCACCCGTCTCAGCCTGTGGATAGTCATGGTCGTCTCTGTAGTGACGGCACCCGATGCGGTACTTGCAGCCCAATCGATCCGCGTGCTGCTCTCGGCCGATGTGTACCGGTTAGACGTCCAAGCCGACGGCGCCGTATGGCTGACGGATTCAAGCCGCGACGGGCGTGCGATTCGCTCGGATGCCCGCATTACGGCAAATGGCAAGGGATTTCTCGTCAACGGCACCCGTATTGCCCACGAACGCTTGACCCTGCGGGCAGGAGAACGAGGGTTGACCTTGATGTTGGTGAAGCCGAACGACAAGCTGCCGTCGGTGTCAAAGCCGATCAAGCCGGTGAACGATCAACGCCTGGCCATGCCGGTGAGCGGATTGGTGCATGTGGTACGAAAAGGCAAGGGCTTCTTGGTCATCAATCAGGTGGACCTCGAGGAATACGTCAAAGGTGTGGTCCCGGGTGAGGTCAATTCTTCCTGGCACCCGGAGATGCTGAAGGCCCAGGCCGTGGCTGCACGTACGTATGCACTGTATCAACAGATGTTGAGCGCCTCACGAGACTATGACGTTGTGGCAACGGTTCAGGACCAAGTCTACAAAGGGAAGGATGGCGTCGATACGGCGGTGTTGCGTGCGGTTGACGAGACCCGGGGTCTCGTGTTGACCTATCAACAAGCCCCTATTTACGCCGCCTTTTCCTCCACCGCCGCTGGGCTGACCGAAGATGCGGTGAACGTCTGGTCGAAGGACTATCCCTATCTCAAAGGCGTGGAATGTCCGTTCGATCTGGACTCTCCCTTCTATCAATGGAAGGCGTCGTTCCGGATGGATAAGTTAGAGCAGAATCTGCGCCAGCAAGGGTATGCGGTCGGGACGATCACATCGATCGAGCCGCTGGCATTCAGTCGTGGCGGCCGTGTTGCGAAGCTGCGAATCCTTCATTCGGAGGGAGAGCTCGTTTTGCGCGGGGAG
>DASTQY010000357.1:0-2102 GCA_035761525.1 Nitrospira sp.
GCTTTCCAACCGGATTCTGGCCGGCGCGCTCACCTTCATCGGGCTGGGGCTGATCTGGGTTGCCATCGTCAGCAGCCTGCCTTCAGAGCAGGAGCTCGCTGCGAAGGAAGCGCCGATCGTACCGCGGGCAGTGTCGAAATCCCTTCCTGAACCCACACTCGATCTGTCGATTCCCGGTGTGCCGGCAACTCAGCCTGCCGCAGTGCCGCTGACGACTGTCGCCGCAGAGAGGCCGTTCGTCTCCAAGCGGCTTGATCCTCGTGTTGCCCAACTATCTCGACTGCGGTGTGAAGCCGAAGTTGAACAGCTCTGCCCCGAATCTCTGGATGGAACCGCTCGCAAACAGTGCTTTGAGCAGCGCACGCCACAACTGTCGGTGTCTTGTCAGCATCAGGTGCGCCAACGCGTGGTCAAATGGAAGGAAGAGCGGAGCCGCTTGATGGCCGCCTGTCAGGTCGATATCAAGCGATTTTGTCCCATGAAACCAGGAGGCGGGGAATTGCTGCAGTGTCTCCAGCAACATGCCCAGGAGCTGTCGGACGGGTGTTATGAGAGGCTTCCGAAAGGGGCGTTGCACCTCAAGTACTAGAATCCGCTATCTGACATTCGGCTGCACGACATAGAATGTCAACGAGACCCCGGCCACCTCGATCACATCGCCATCCTTCAACTGCTGTTGCACGGTCACGGGATGTCCATTCACGAGCAGCGGTTTGTTGCACTGCGACGGGCTGACGGTAAAACCGCCTGCTCGACCGGAAATCAATGCGGCCGTTTTGGGAGCGAACCAGCCGGTCAAGCGGATGGTTGCGCCGTCCTGCGACCCGATCAGATTAGAGGGCTTGGTGAGCGAATACTCTAAACGGTCTGTCTTTCCCGCGGTGACCAGGATTCTTGCCGTGATCGACGGCCCACCTTGCACAGATCTGCTAGGAATGGCCATCGTTTGATCGAACCCCGTAGAGGTCGATGAGGCACACGCAGGGATCGTACCACTGTCCTGAAAAATGATGCGATGCTGACCGATCGTGATGACGTCGGCGTCATGCAGTTGCGCACGCTCAATGGCTTGGCCGTTGACCGCCGTGCCGTTCGTGCTCTTAAGATCTTCCAGGAAGTAGACGGATTGCACTCGGATAATCTTCGCGTGGCGGCTTGACACAGTGTGATCTTCGATCGATAAATCGTTATCCGGCCTTCGACCGATCGTAAAGGAATCCCGTTCAAGCTCGACCAAAGTGGAGCCTTGGCCCTGGAGTTTGACCAGAAGTTTCGCCGAGTTGGTGACGGTGCCCATCGTGCGCTCCGGATGAAGGTCAAGACGCGTTCAACAACCACTGTGGCGCGAGGCGGTGCCACAGTCGACCTGCCGCGCTCTCCTGGACGCGTACCAACAACACGGTGATGTTGTCGTCTCCACCGGCGTCGTTCGCCTGCGAGACCAATCGCTGCACTTTGACGCACAGATCCCCGGGCGCCTCTAAAGTGTTGAGGATGTCGCGGCAGCGGACGCCCCGGGTGAGACCGTCTGAGCACAGCAGCAGGAGGTCACCGTTCGCGATGGGGATCTCGGCAAGATCGATGTCAACGGCGCTCTCGACGCCCAACGCTCGAGTGACAATGTTCCGGCGCGGTGAACGCTCCGCTTCCTCTTCGGTCATGTAGCCTTTTTCCACTTGTTCAGCGACCCACGAATGGTCGCTCGTCAAGGTTTGTATTGCACCGTTGCGGATCAAGTACAGCCGACTGTCTCCGACGTGGGCGACGGACACATGCCGCTCGGTCAGGCGGGCGGCGACGACGGTGGTTCCCATCCCGGCGTACTTCGCTTGTTCCCAAGAAGCTCGATACACCGTCTCGTTGGCGGCGCGGATGGCATCGGCCAGCTGGTTGGTCACGGGAGATAAATTGCGGTTGACCGTGCCTCGACCGGCGACAGACCCTCTTTGCGCCTCGGCTTTCACGTGGGCGAGGATGGCGTCGATCGCCATGTGGCTTGCCACTTCGCCCGCATTGCCGCCCCCCATCCCGTCACAAACGACATAGAGACCGAGTGCCGGATCAGCCGCATAGCAGTCTTCGTTATGAGACCGCTTGCGTCC
>DASTQY010000358.1:0-7674 GCA_035761525.1 Nitrospira sp.
AAATGCTGAAGCAAGATGAGGCGCAGCATGATCCGGCCTTGAATCGGCAGGCTGCTGATGACGGATTCGATCAATTCCGGAGTGAGCGGGGAGGGGCTGGGAGCGGTCATGGTTGCCATAAAAATAGTTCCAGTTACGCCGTTCCGGTTTTTTGAGCTTCGAGGAAGACCGCCACATATTCGCGCACTTGCTGTACGGTCCCGCTCGTAAACAGCTCTCGGGGGATCTCCACTCGTGTCAGCGTCGCAGGATCGACCCCTCGCTCAGCCGCATACTCCTCGTCGATATAGAGACTGACCGACCCGTCGGGATGACGTATGGCGTAGAGGGCGTCGTTATCGGACATATCAAGGCGTCTGACTGTTTGCTCTACAGGTATCACAGGGGTCTCGAAGCTGTCAAAGCAGGGTGGGTATGGGTTGGACGACTATGGAGGTGGTGGTTGGTGTAACAAGACATGCCGGCGGAAGAGCACATAGATGGTCGAGAGGACTACGGCACCAAGCAAGGTGTTGCGGATGCGTCCGGGGCCGAAGCAGGTCAGGTTCACCATCCCGTTCGTGAAGCCGTACGCGGCATAGACGAGGTATAGGAAAAAGGCCCATCGCCTGCACCGGATAAAGCCGTATCCCACTGACAGGTGTAGGACGGGAGAGATGGCTTTCGTCAAGAAGCCGGGGATGCCCGTTGGCTTGGTGCAATAAAAGGGAAGCAGGTAGTCCAGATTTGCGAGAATGATGAAGGTATCGTTCAGCGCGCTAATGACCAGGAGCACACCGAGGAACCGGATATCGTGCCCGCGCCGCCAAGCCGTACGAAAGGTGCGTCTCCAAGTGGAGCCGGTTTCAGGCGGCCCGAGATAGGCATCATAGCCTTGGAGTGCCCACCACGGGAGGGCGAGCACCATGAAGAAGAACACTTCCGCCGCACGGCCGGATACACGCCCGAGAGCCAAGCTGGCGATGATGAGTGCAAGGGTCAGAAGGCAGGCCGAAAGCGCTTGAGGGTAGCGCTTCTGTAGAACATGGCCCGTGCCTGGAATCAGGATTGAAAGCACGGCGGCGCCTACGTCGCGACATTCAGACATGCCAAAAAAGAAGGGGCTGTCGATCGCACGATCGACAGCCCCTCATGTCAACGAGCCTCACGTCCGGACCCGGCTACCCGCCGAGCGTATCCAGCGTTTCTTTCAAGCTGCCGCGGATACAGGTAAAGATGGGTGTGTCCCGCAGCGTATAGCGCGAGCCTTCGGTTTCTCGCAGCGCCATGACCAAATCCAGAAAATCCTCCGGTTTGTCGCTCTCGAATGCCACGACCCACTCTTGATCGTCCAGGCCGAATGAGTAGGTGGTGTTGAGCTTCACCGAAGGAAAGCGATGACCGACTTCAATATGTTCGTCCATCATGCCCTGGCGTGCGGCTTTCGTGAGGAGGAACCATTCACGCGTTTTCAGAAACGGATAGACGAAGATGTACTTGGCCTTTCCCGGGACCACGGTCAGGCGTTTACTTTCCTGTCCTTCGTGGGTGTGATGGTCGACATAAATCGACCGCTTCGTCATGGACAGGTAGGAATAGGGCGTCGAAAGATACTTGCCCAGGCCGGAGGCTAGGATCTTGGAACTCATTTGTTGGAAGAGCTCGAGTTCATAGCTGATGCGCCACAGCAGGAAATCGCAATCACCACGGATGCCGACAGTCGTGTACGGGATGACCAAAACTTTCCCCGAATAATCTTCCACGGCGCGAACGAATTCCTGTTTGCCTTTCGTCCGTTCATCCTCGGGAAGGCGCCGCCAGGCCGGATCGAGTTTGTAGAATGCGAAGTTGACGTATTGCCGTTTTGGCGCCTGTTGCGCCGGTTGTTGTTCGGGGGCTGCCATGAACTCCTCCGTGTGATGGCTTGATCGAAAAAGTGGCGTGAAGAGCCAATTCTCTAGCATTTCGCCTTTTGCTTTGTCAACGGTCGCTGGGGCTTGAGGGCCGCTCGTTGACAGGCAAAAACTGATCTGCTACTGGCTTGCATATGAAGGCGTCAGTACGAGCGACGACGGGGGCGGCTGTAGCATGTTTTGTCATCGGAACGGCAGCCGGCGCTTCAGCAATCGAAACCCATCCATCCCAGGAACAGATTCAGTCGGCACTCGCGCGAGGCGCCGAAGCCGCTAAACAACACAGTCCTCCTGATACGTTTTACACCCGATTCGGTGCCGCGGATGACCTGCATCCCAGCGGTTTTCTGATCACGAAGTTGGGCGCACTCGCCGTGATGGCCACACACATGGGGCTGCGCGGCGTCGAGCCCGCTGAGGCCGACATTGCCCAGAGCCTGGATGGGAAGACCATGTTGGTGAGTGCGACGATCTTCGGCAACGTTCCCAATTTTGCCGTCGACAGTTATATGGTGCTCGATCAAAGCGGAAAAACGATCAAGCCCGTGACCGTGCGGTTTGATGGCCAAGCCCACCGCAGTGCCGCCTGGCCGGAACCGCCCCGCTTCAAGGCAAAGGTCGTCGCCTCCTTCGCGTACGGCGATTTCGACCCGGTGGCACAGACCACGATCACAATTTTTCCTGCCAACGGCGGTGAGGTGACCTTTCCCATTGACTTCGCCCAGATCCAATAACAGGTTGGGAATTCTCACGCACCCAGCCCCGACCGTGTTTTTGACTTTTCCCCGTCCGATTGCCTGGCAATCGATTTCGCGGGACGCTTCCTACACAGGGCAGCGTTTTCGCAATCCGTTGAATGTCCTTCTAGACTGATATCCATGCGTCGAGCACGTACCTCCAGGACACCGCCCATTGCCGAAACGATTGCTGTCGGCTCGGAGTTGCTTCTGGGCGGGCGGACGGACAGCAATTCGCTGTGCATTACGGATGAATTGGCCATGCTCGGCATCGAAGTGCGCTTCAAGTCGGTGGTGGGAGATGATCGAGCCGACATTGTCCACGCTCTCAACACTGCGGTTCAACGGGCGCGGGTCATCGTCATGACCGGCGGCCTCGGGCCGACAGTGGACGATTGCACGAGGGAGGCAGTCGCACAGGCGACCGGGCGGCGGCTCGCGAGGCGGAAAGAAGCCTTCGAAGGGATGCAGGCCCGCTTGGCTCAGTGGAGACGAGTCCCCAACAAAGGACAGTTGCGACAGGCACTGATACCGTCCGGAGCGTCGGTTGTGCCGAATCCCGTCGGATCTGCGCCCGGATTCTGGCTGTCCTGGCGCGGCGCCCTGCTGATTTCGCTGCCGGGCGTGCCGGGCGAAATGGCCGCGATGATGCGGGAGACGGTTGTGCCCTTGTTGAAGTCTCACGTGCCTCAGGCCCTCGGCCGTTCGATTCGGCGTCTGATCTTTCACACATGGGGAATTTCCGAAGCCGATGTCGATGCAAAGTTACTGGGACTCATTCCTAAGGCAGTCCCTGTCGATCTCGGACTGTTGGCTTCGCCGATGGGAGTTCTGGTCTCACTCACCATGAAGCCGCGGGCCGCAGCCGGGGAAGAGACTCTGGTCTCGTTATCGAATGAGTTGCGCGTCCGTCTGCAGGAATGGATTTTTGCCGAAGACCAGGAGTCGATGGAAGAGGTGGTCGGGCAGTTGCTCACGAAGCAACATCGGACCGTGGCTCTGGCAGAATCCTGCACCGGCGGGCTGATTGGTCATCGCCTGACGCAGGTTCCGGGGTCCTCCATCTATATGGACCGTGGCGTGATCTGTTACAGCAATCGCGCGAAGGTCGAACTGTTGGGTGTGAGGCCGGAACTCATCGAGCAACACGGTGCGGTGAGCGCCGAAGTCGCGGCGGCGATGGCGAAGGGCGTGCGAGAGCGCAGCGGCGTGTCGGTCGGATTAAGTGTCACGGGCATTGCCGGACCGGGCGGTGGAACAGCGGCGAAGCCCGTCGGACTGGTCTACATCGGGCTAAATGCAGACGACGGCGCGTCGCAGGTAAAGGAACATCGATTTCATGGCGACCGGACTGTGATCAAACAACGCGCTTCCCAGGCGGCGCTGGATCTGCTGCGGCGTTGGTTGCTGACAGGGCATCCATAAACGCCGCTGGCGGCGATCTCCCGTCGCTGAGCGTCAACCGGAAAAACCCGTGGAATAGCAGCGCTTTCCTAGACAACCTGCAGGGGGCATGAGAGAGCATGATACGCACGTTTTTAGCCGTCGAACTTTCGGAACCGCTAAGAACGAATCTCGCCACCATACAATCGGACTTGAAACAGCGCATAGCTAAAGCACTGACTCGAGACGTGAGCATCTCGTGGGTTCGGCCGGCCTCCCTGCATGTGACGGTGAAGTTTCTCGGCGATATCGATGAAGAGTTGGTCCCTCCTCTGAAGGAAGCCATCACGGAACTGCTGAGAGCGCATGGTCCCATTGAGGTTCCCGTGAACCGCCTCGGCGTGTTTCCTCGTCCTCAACAGCCGAGAATCTTGTGGGTAGGGCCTTCGGAACAATGGGAGAGCGGAGAGGACGCGGCGCGATTGGCGGCGCTGCACCGTGCGATCGATGCCTGCTGTGGATCGCTGAATCTGGCTACCGACAGCCGGCCATTGAGCGCGCATCTGACCTTGGCCCGTGTGAAGGCCGGTGAGCGGGTCGTCGGACAAGTCCTCGCGCAGAGCGGCGTGATGGATCGACCGTTCACCTGCGAGTCGCTGGACATCAATGCAATTGCCTTGATGAAAAGCGAGCTGAAGCCGAGCGGGTCCGTCTATACACGATTATGGGACGTGAGGCTGTGAGGATGGTAAGACTGCCTGCTTAAGCGACGGGTTCAAACAGCATGATCTGTCACTGCTTGGCTCGACAACTCGTTCCGTCCCGGCTTTCCGAACGGAACATCGAACAAGTCTCGCCATCGCTTCGGCGAACGCAGTGACAGCCCATGCGACCCATCGCAGTCGCAGTCCAGCTTTACCATCCTCTTCAGTGAAAAGAAAAATAGGGCGGAAAGACGGCAATCTTATTTGGGTGGCTGTTCGCGAATGGTGCGGCAGAACACCTCTACGAGGGAAGGATCGAATGCGGTGCCGGATTGCGCTTCGATGACTTCAAGCGCCTCTTTAAAGGGTACAGGCACTGCGCCGGGCCGTTCGGCGGTGAGTTCGTCGAACGTTTGGGCAAGTGAGACGAGGCGAGCCAAGTAGGGTATCCGTTCCTCTTTGAGCGCGAATGGATAGCCAGTGCCGTCCCAGCGTTCATGATGGAGGGCGATAATCTGCACGGCTTCAGAAGGCAGGCCGATGGCCCGCCCGATGCGCGCACCGAGATCCGGACGGTGGTGCGTCGGGGTGCTGTCATGGTGCAACACGGGACTGCTGTCGTGGCAGATCAGGTCCAAGTCATGAGCCAGAGCCCCAAGCGAAAGGTATTGCTGCTCAGGCAACGGCAGCTGCAGCTTATTGCCCACGAGTGTCGCGTAGAAGCTCACACGATTGCCGTGATTGACCAGGTGTCGATCCCTCGCCTCCAGTAAGTCCGAGACCAGTTGGATCAGGGGTGACGTGACTTCCCGGCTCGACACTTCGAGCAAGCCGCTCTTGACCTGTCTGGCGTATCGGGCCATGAGGGCCTGCCAGGCCTCCGTGCAGCCGGGATCCGATTGCCACAAGGCCTCCTGCGTGGCCATCGCCTCCCGAAGCATATCGAGCCGTTGCTTCTTCTGCGAGGTCTGCAAGCTGATAGACAACAGCTCCCCGGCATTGAAGGGTTTGAGGAGGAAGCCGGCGGCGCCGTGACGCACACAATCCATTGCGGATTGGAGCGAACCGTACGCGGTGACCATAATCACCTCGATCTCACGATGTGTTCGCTTGATTTCCTTTAAGATGTCGGCTCCGGAGGTGTCGGGAAGTTTCAGGTCCAGTGTGATCAGGTCGACCCCGCGATCATTGAGCACCGCAAGCGCATGACGCCCGTCTTTGGCCGTCAGGATATTGAAGTCCTCTTTTAAAATCTGTGTCAGAGCCGCCCGAGGCGCCGCTTCATCATCGACGATCAGGACCGTCGGTTTCCGGTCGACGGTCTCTTGGACGGAAGCGTGTGACATACCTTCAGCTGTATGCTGACAAGCCACTTTCGTCAAGGAAATGACGATTGGGCGTTGTAGGAGAAAGCCTGAGCGAGGCGTACTTGACTGACCCGACTTCACATTATAGAGTGTCACCATGAAGTGGCTGGCGGTCATAACGGTGCTGGTCGTCGCACTCTGCACAACAGCCTGGGCAGGGGAAAGTGGCGGGTTTGATCCGGATCAGCCCTTCAAAGAAGCGTTCAGTCAGCGAGGGCTGCAATCATTCTTGAACCAAGCGTTGGAGGCACTTGAGGATCATTTCGAGATCACCGGCAATCTCAATCCGGATTCTGATGCGGCCGACCGGACCGGCAAGCTGCAATTCAAGTTCTATCCGGAAGGAAAGTCCAAGTCGAATGACCATGTGACCGCCGAAGGGTGGTTTGGTCCCTCAAAGGATTCGCTTCAGGATGAATTTCACTTCCGGTTTGCCGTGCCCAAGTCGTCCAGCAAGCCATCCGCTGAACCGTTGAGCAACGTGCTGTAGCCCTCTCCTCCGCATTGCCACCATTTTTTCGTCCCGTCGCATTCTCTGCTAGGTTTCTTTCCGCTAACTTGGGTATAATCCGCCACGCTTCACCCTGATGAGGAGGATTTTCCATGGCGGAAAAAGACGACAAGAAACGCGCGTTGGATCTCGCTCTCTCCCAGATCGAGAAGCAGTATGGGAAAGGGGCGATCATGAAGCTCGGCGATGCCGAGGCGCCGGCCGACATCCCGGCGATTTCTTCGGGATCGCTCGGCTTGGACATCGCGCTTGGCGTCGGTGGATTTCCGCGTGGCCGCGTGATTGAGATTTTCGGTCCTGAAGCCTCGGGGAAGACGACGCTGACCCTGCATGCGATCGCCGAAGTGCAAAAGACCGGCGGAGTCGCCGCGTTCATCGATGCGGAGCATGCGCTCGATTTGACGTACGCCCGAAAACTGGGCGTGCAAGCCGACGATCTATTGGTCTCACAGCCCGACACGGGCGAGCAGGCGTTGGAAATTGCCGAGACGCTGGTTCGCAGCGGGGCCATCGATGTGATCGTCGTGGATTCGGTGGCTGCCTTGACCCCGCGGGTGGAAATAGAAGGCGAAATGGGCGATGCGCACATGGGCTTGCAGGCGCGCCTGATGTCTCAAGCCCTTCGAAAACTGACCGGTGCCATCTCAAAATCACAAACGACGGTAATCTTCATCAATCAGATTCGGATGAAACTTGGGGTGATGTTCGGCAATCCGGAAACGACGACGGGCGGCAATGCGCTCAAGTTCTACTCGTCCGTACGACTGGACATTCGCCGGATCGAATCGATCAAGGAAGGGCAGGAGGTGGTCGGTAGCAGAGTCCGCGTGAAGGTTGTGAAAAACAAGATGGCTCCCCCCTTCAAGCAGGCGGAGTTCGACATCTTGTTCTCACAGGGCATTTCGAAAGCCGGCGAGCTGGTGGATCTTGGCGTGGATAAGAAAGTGTTGGAAAAGTCCGGCGCCTGGTATTCCTACCACGGCGAACGTCTCGGACAGGGCCGTGATGCGGTCCGCGACTTTTTGCTGACTAATCAACCCTTGGCTCGCGAGATCGAAGGCAAGCTTCGGGACCTGGCGG
>DASTQY010000359.1:0-11385 GCA_035761525.1 Nitrospira sp.
AAGTCCGCTTTCGTGCCTAACTGCTTCGCCAGACGGACCTGTTCTTTGATCAAATCGATGCGTGCACCGGGAACACCGCGATTAATTAAGACTGTTCCCGGGATGCGTTGTTGGAGACCGCGGTTGATGAGATAGACGTAGCCCTCCGTTAAAGGGATTGCCCCCACGCCGGTGGCGTCACTGGCTCCAAGCGCCATATAGACGAATTCAATTTTTCTTTCCTTGGGGGCTCCACTACAGCTGAGGATGGCCAGCGAACAAAGGGAGAGGAGAATTCCTTTCATGACATTCCTGCACATGCGGATCTCCTTTCGCTCGAGCAATACCGGGAATAACCCTTACGTACTCAGCTAGATCAGAGGGTGGTAATTCCCTGGGCCAGAGCAAACTTGATGAGGTCGGAGGTCGTATGAACTCCCAGTTTGTGCGTAATGTTGGCTTTGTGGAATTCTACCGTCTTCCTCGAAATATTGAGCTGTTGGGCGATGTTCCTCGTCGTCCTCCCTTCGGACAGCAAGGCTAATACCTCACGTTGCCGGCCGGTGAGGTCGCCGGAATAACCCTCGGGCCTGAACCACTCGTGTTCCACCGCCTCCCGCACTTGAGGCTCGATGGTGTTTGACAGGAAACGTTTATGGGCAAGCACCGTATCGATTGCCGTACGCAGTTCATCCGAGGCCGACTGCTTTAAGACGTACCCGTTCGCTCCTGCCCGAAACGCCTCGCTGACGGAAATGGCTTCCGTCAACATCGTCACGAGGATAACTTTCAGCTTGGGAAGGAGCTTTTTTAGTTCTCTGGTTGCCTCAAAACCGCTTAAGCCCGGCATGCAGGCATCCAACAGGATCACGTCGGGACGATGCTCGAGCGCGCTACTCACAATGTCGCCGGAGTGTTGCACGGTGCTGACGATCATGAAATGCGGGTCTAGTAGTTTCGTAAGACTTTCGAGGACCAGGGGATGGTCATCGACCAGCATCACTCGAGTGGCCTGTCTGTCCAGAGGCATCCTTTTTTCCTACCAGGTTTGGCCCATTATAGCTGTCCAACATGGCTGGGATATTTATGACCACACGTGGGTCGTATCCTCGCCGTAAGAATTAACACACGTCCATCTTCCAGCCCCATCGTATATCGCTCCTTGAAAATGGGTCTGTCCTGGTATTCATATCCGGAATCTCGGCCAAGGAAAGCATCTATCAGTCCTTGCTCTTCCGCCCGCCACTCTTCGGCTTCCGCAATGGTAAGCGCCTTCACGGCCTCCCTATGACACCATCCGATACGAGCGATGAGGCAGGCATTGATATCTCCGCTGGCGGTCGTGCCGATGCTTGACCCATAACTGTGATCTAAAACGGCATCTTCTTCATTTACCAAAGTGGCTAGCATGGTAGTCATGGTGTATCCTCACAATAAGTCTTGCAGTTAAATCAAATCGCAGCTCGAAAAAGACAGAGCAAGATCCGTAAATGTTTAACGGGGTGGATCTGTTTGAGATGGGCTGGCTGTGTATCGATGATGTTCTTGAGCGGCCATGTTGGCTACAAACCAAGCAAGCTTTGAGCCAACCTCGTTTAGCGGGCAAAACACTCGCATTGTTGCGGCTATGCACCAGTTTTCAATCGAGACGTCTCTATCTTTGTACATTTGTGTTTTTTTGGACCAATGGAAGTGAAGGCTGTCATCACTAGGAGGTTCTCTAGGGGGAGGCAAATGCAGGCAAAGACAAGGGCTTTTAAGCGTGTAGGAAAAGACCTGATGCGGGTATGGTCCGTGAATAAGACTGCACAGCAACCCTCTCGGTAAAAATGGAATTAGACCAAACACCTTCCAACGGATCGCAGGCCATTCGGGTCTTGCTTGTCGATGATCATGCGATGCTGCGGCAAGGCCTCAGAAACCTCCTCCAAAATTATGGAAATGTTGAAGTCGTTGGGGAGGCGGCCGATGGAGAAGAGGCCGTAACTCTGGCCACACGGCTCGATCCCTCGGTTGTCGTCATGGATATCAACATGCCAAAGATGAATGGGATTGAAGCCACAACTCGCATTCATGGCCAAGCGCCTCATCTTCCGATCATTGGGTTGTCAGTGAATGGCATAGAACACGGAAATGCCATCCTCCGGGCTGGCGCCAAGGCCTTTGTGTCGAAAGAAGCGGCCGTCGATCATCTCTACGTGGCGATCCTCAATGCGGTGAACTGTAGCTGAGGAGGCCGCGCGCAGAACGAGACATGACGAGTTTGTGAAACGAGCCTCGATGAGATATCCGTTAACAAAGGGCTTTACTATCCTTGATTAACCTTGCCGTCAGATCTTTTTTCCACTCGGTTACTCGTTTCACGAAAAGCTTAGAGGGCCGCGTTCACCGTTCACTGCTAGACACTGACTCATCCTCGTCTCTCGTGGATGGCAAGGTTAATGCCTATCACCTCTCATCCGCACCTCCAACCATACAATTGGTGATACTGGACTCTAGTCGCAACCCACCCCACCGGTCACCCTTGTAGGACAGGGAATCAGCCGTATTGAGGCGAGACAGCTATGCAATGCCGCGCGGCATAAGACAGAAATGGCAAAAACAGTTTGTCGGAGAAGAGTCAACGTATAGACTACGCCTGAGACTGAAGCGAGCCACCCATAGGAGCTCCACATGAGGAAAAGGCGCATCATCGTGAAACGGCGTCCTCGATCCACTGCCCATGAGTGGGAACGAGGATGGGATTTAGCAATGACCATTATTGATGGTGTTCCGCCACTGGTGGAAAAGCAGCCTATTTTTCAGGACTGCCTGACTGTCCTGGACGGGGCGTTTGCAGATGGAAATAGTCTGCGATTTGAGCTTGGACTCAGTGCCCTCATTGACTTCTGTAACGAAACGGTGAGCAGAGGCGAGTGCACGCAGTGGTGGAGCTAGATAGTGGCCTGCCAGACCCGTCAATCGTCCTGCATGCCATTGCAAACACTTGCTCAGCTTTAAGCCCGCCTAGACTATTCCACGTTTCGCCGGTTTCCATCCAGGGCGGCGGCATCTGAAACTCCTCACAAACCGTAAAGCAGGACGCTGTTGAAGTGGCGGCAGAGGGAGCCTAGTTTGTCCTGTGCTGGTAGCACTGGAGTAGCACATGGTCAGGTGACGGGGATGAGAGAAGGTTATGAGGGTATGGGACGGAGTAGTACTTTCTCCAGTATCGGGACAAAGGCAGGCTTGATCCAAACCTTCTGCCTCTCGCCCATTTCAAGAAAAGAGGTGCGGCCGTTAACGGTGGCAACGAATTTATACCCACTTTGTATGCCATGTCTGGCACAGCACACAATGATCTCTCCCTCTTCCATACTTTGTTTGATCAAAAGTTCCTTCAGAACCTCTATCTCCTCTTCGGTACACCCGCGTAGTGCGGCCACAGCATGGGCCATACGGGCCGGCAGAATCTCTTCCTCCTCCGTGATCATTTCATTCTCAGGCCCATCGAGAAACCGGTTCAGGTCGAAGAGCCCGTTTTTGCCGACAGTCACTTGCGCAGAAAGGATAACCTTGTCCGGCTCCTGCCATTTTCTGATGCTGTCATACGGGATCTTGCCTTCATGATCCGTGAACTTGTTCAAGACGACAATGCCGTCTTGTTCGCCGTATTCCTCGACAATCACCCAAAAGTTGCGAGATTTGGCGATCAGCTTCCCGTCCATCATTGGCCGAGGCAGCAGCCTCACAATTCTTTCAATGCTGTCATGAAAGAATCCTCGGTTCATGAACCGATACGCTATCAGAGGCGCGGGGGAAAGCCAATTGATCCCGCATTTCCTGAATCGGGGTTGGGGTATGCGGCGAGAGGTCGAGTGACGAAAGCAGCTTCAATGCCAATGGATCTGGGAGGGTGCCTCGACGGGTATTGGCCTTTTGCACCGGCATGCCTTTAGCTCTATACTTTGATATCCTGTCGGCCTAGGATGACATCGCGAGTTCCGACGAACTTTCGGCTTCCCGTCAGGGCAAGAAAGGTGGCTATGAACGGACGAATTCTGCTGATCGCAATGCTCTTACCGGGGGTCGCTGGGTGCGAGTCGTATTCATGGTCTGTGTACAACAATCCATCAATTACGGATATCAAACAAGGTCAGGACTGTCGAGTTCTGGTGTTCGGGCTTGGTGGTACCGTTGATCCGACCGGAATTCAAGCCATGCGTCTCGGTGGTGTGACAAAAGTTCGGAGCACCGAGTATCGCGTCAACACGATTCAAGGCGTGGGGAACGAGTGCATCATCGCTCACGGAGAGTAACCGACACGCCACCTCTCCTTCCCCCGGTAAAGGTGCCGGGGGAAGACCTCTCAGGGTTCTTTGCGTCTAGAGGCTTCGCGTTGGTTCCGACCCTCTAGTGCTTCGCCTTCAAATGGGCCTGCAGGATGCCGGAATTCTGGATCTCAGGATTGTCTTTTCCATACTGCTGAGCGGCCTTGAAGTGCTGGATCGCCGCCTGGTGATCTCCAGATTTATCCAGCGCGAGTGCCAAGTCATAGTGGGCCTCGGCGGACTGATCATCAGCCTGCACCGCCTTCTCGAAATGCTTTTTTGCGACGTCCCAGTGCCCTTGCTCATAATGCATCATGCCTTCCTTGATGGCGGATTCCGCTTTCGAGCCTGAGGGAGCCGGCAGCGCCGGTGCGGTCTTACCCATATCGGCCCATGCTATGGAGGCCATCAATAGCACCCCAACACTTCCGATCGAACACAGCATAATACGTTTGTGACCTTGCTTCATAAGAACCTCCATAGTGAATTACGTGATTCCTAACACCGGTTCGCTGCCCCATTGAACTGGGTGAGCCCCTTGCTGCACGAGAGTGATGACTGAATTTGGACTGCTCTGCATCAATGGACACGAAGTCGGTGCATAATAAGCTTGGTGAATGTGTCGCTGTGGATGAAAACAAAGGTGGCATGTTCTGAGCCCAATTCCACTCTATCGGGAGACAGCAAGGTACGTAGGGGGGAAAAAACCCAGTCCAATTGGAAGAGCTCACTGGCAAACAAGTGAGGTCAGGCGGATGCTCGCTGATAATTCTGTTGAAAGATGTGAAACGTGGCTCGTGCCAGGCCGATGACGATCGGTCCCAGGAAAAGACCGATGAAGCCAAAATAGGCCAGCCCTCCAAGAGAAGCAAAAAAGAGCACGATGAGTGGCAGGTCAACTCCTGATCCCACCAAATACGGATGAAGCACATTATCCATCAGACCGACAATCCCTGCCCCGACCGCGAGTAATACAATAGCTTTCACGATCGCCCCGTTGAACAACAAATAGACCACGATAGGTCCCCAGACGAAGGCCGTCCCGCCCACTGGGAGGAGAGAGAGGAGTCCGCTCAGCGCACCAAGCAGCAAGGGAAAGGAAATTCCCAGGAGCCAATACGTCATTCCGGCGACGAAACCTTGCGCCACCGCTGTCAGAAGGGTGCCACGAACTACAGCGACAACGGTCTGGTCAAGTGTGCCCAAGATCTCAGTTTTGGCGTTCTGATCGATAGGCAGCGCCTTGTGAACGGTCCGCAAGAGAGAGGGACTGTCACGAAACAGGAAAAACAGCGTAAAGAGCGTAATGAGAAAGTCCGTGGCCACTTCGGCCAGATTCATCGCCAGACCACTGACTGTGCCCGCGATCGCATGGAACATTGTCGATCCGTCTGCGCTTGGGCCACGAAGAACATTATATGCAAGGACAAGGTTCCCAAGGACATTTTGGGAAAGCGTGCCGATAAACGGAAGGTTTGCCAGTCGTGTGGGCAACTCTTCCATTCCACCGGCTTGGATCCAATCCCTGATGGCTTGATACGCGTGGATGCTTTCATTCACAGCCAACACGGCCACGTATGAGACCGGAAGGACGACTAAAATCATCACGGCTAATGTCATGAGTATGGCCGAAAGCGCCCTCTTTCCTCTTAAGAAACGTGCCAACCTCTCATGGACTGGATAGAAAAGCCTCGCCAGGATAAGAGACCACATAATAGGCGTCAGAAATGGGGCGAAAATAGCAAATACGAGGTACAAGAGAAGAACAACAGACAGGACGAGGAAAGAAGTTGAGAGAATCTTTACAGATTGAGCCATGCGAGCAACGTGTTGGTGGAGGCGGTTGGTTGTACAGGATGGATCAACTGGCGGTGGCTCCTTTCCCAGGCAGGTCCTTTGCGACGCACTTCATCTGACAAGACGAGTGTCAAACACCCTTTGTCAGTGTGACATGGGAAATACAATATTTGCTAGCCGGAGCCAAACTCAGTGTATGTCGCTGAGGCTATGAAGCCAACAGTGACCTCCCGTCTATTATGCAGGCAGACGGCCGGTCAAAAGCATGATCACTACAACAAGAAGCACGAGACCCAACAACCCGCTGGGGTAATACCCCCAGTTTGTACTGTAGGGCCATGCCGGCAGTGCTCCCAGAAGCAGCACGATCAGCACGATGAACAGAATGGTTGTCATAAAATCCTCCCGTAAAGGTTCTCCCTTAATTTGAGTGTGATCCGTGTTTTCACCTAATTCATACTAGGACTACCCCTAGACAGTTCCCTGCTGTCATTCCTTGGAGGCCCGGGGTGGTGGCCAGTTCAGCGACGAAGCCATTCCCTTTCTAGAAATGTACGGGCTACTCGACACATTACAACCAGCACGTGATAGAGGGAGCACGAGCGTTTGCTTGATGTGTTCAGCAAGAAAGAGGCAATGGAAGGACTGGGACTGGGTCGAGACAGAAACGCCGTGCGACGCCGCGTGGCTCGCACTCCTTTACGTCATCCCTGAGGTGGGCAGACTCTCTGTGGTGGTGGGACAGACGGGTTGTCTGAAAGAAGTTGCAAAGATAGCTTCACTTACAAAGTATGCGTGAAGGAAATATTACATCAGGGGCTCGCTGAAATGTGCCGCTTACCAGTACGACTTCCTGAATGTACTAGGAGCCGTCTGATTCCAGGGATAACTAAATCCGTAGGCGAGTCCCTGTCTATCCTAGGGCTTTAGATAGGCGACGAACGGACGGGTTCAATCTAGACTGCGCGACTGTCGTCTTTTCAGTGGATTGTCGCTCGAATGCAGCCCTCGCAAAGAAGTCCCGGGTGGCGCCCTGTCCTTGCGAAGGGCACAAAGTACACCACCGCAATCAGCGGTTCACCTCCCGTCGACTCCTCCAAGAAGGACAGCCAGATCCTGCCACATTTCTGTCTTCCTCATGCCGTTCGCGTCGGTCGAGAAGGTTTCGTCGATGCTCTGTGCAGTATTTTCGGATTGTATCCCTGGCAGTGCACTCTTTGCCATCGCTGTTTTCATCGCCATAAGCGATGATCAATCCTCAACGCTTGATGCGCTTGGATAGCTAGCTTTGGCCACCGGTGGAACAGCCTGTCGCCTGGGCATGTTCAAGGCGGTCCTTTTCATTTTGAGGTGATGAGACGAAGACAAGCCCTGTCGGTCGATCGACCAGCAGCCAGCGGCGATGGCACTTGATGCACAGATACTCGATCACTCCAGTGTCCAGATACATGGCCCGCATGGGCAACAGAGCGCCGTCGCATCTGGAACATTCCAACGGATCCCTTTTTTTGATGGCGATCTTTAGCATGTGATCTGCCCTCACAACGCGGTGCACTATGGCAGACTTGGGGGCGATCCACTAGTGCCGGAAGGCCCTAGAAAAGACATGCTTGTGTAGAGTCGACTCATTGCTTGAAATCTGGCCTCAGATTCATCACAGACCTCCAGAGCTGATCATGAAAAGCGTGCGAGGATTTTATTTCGCTCCACAGCCGGGATGTGTGCAAGGGCACGTCGCTCCTGGCGCAGGTGCCAGGGCCTTCTCACATTCATCACTGCAAAATGAGCTGTGATCTCTTGCCTGACACTTACAGGCCTGATGCCCACAGTTCTTTGGATAGTTGATTGTCGGCCTTGGACGTATATTCATCTAGCCCCCTTACTCCCTAGTTTACGTGTGTCTGATACTTTTCCCGACGAAGTGGTTAAAAAAGCGCGATTAGGTTAGCTTGGCACTACAAGCAGGTTGATGGAAAGGTAATGGGTTGGGCTTATCCCGACACAAGCATGTTGGCGCGGTTGACAGTTTAAGCCCTGCTACGAATCGAACTTCCACCCCCTGAGGGGATGGAAAACAGATAGCGCTGGAGAGTAAGAAAGGTCAAGAAAGGATCGCTGCTGACTCGGTACATCACATATTAGCGCTAAGCCGCCAATCTTCTCCAAAACGAGGTAATGAGCGGCTGATACTCGGTATGGCCGCACTGTGGGCACTCCAGCACAATAGTCTGCTCGTTGTTAGCCTCTTCGTTCTCTCGCCCGGGGAGCCGTTCAATCATGAAAGCGTGGCACTGTTCACACATCATGGCTGCCTCCCTAGCTAATAACGATCCCTCCTCTGATTAAGGCAAACTCCTCCCCTCTATATCAAAGCCTCTTCCTTTTTTTGCCTTCAGGGTAACCGATAGCCCCCCAGATCGGTAACTGGGGAAGCGTCTAAGAATAGAGATCAGATACCCTAAAGCGTTCTCAGGACTTTTTACCCCCCTTATCAGGGAAATGACCGATTTGCTTCCCGAATGCAATGGGTAGGATTGCAGTACGGAGAGGTGCGAGAGCGGCTATTCGAAGCGGCCGCAAGGCCGCTGCCCCAGATGGGCCGTAGGTTCGAATCCTACCCTCTCCGCCATGCAACACAGACGTGTCTCTAGAATCTTTTGTGGCAATCGCCCAGGCCACCTTCTGAACCTATGAGGATCTTGCTCAGTTCACGTAGCCACAGCACAGAACTGGCTACAAGGGCGCAGTACATCCAGTCTATGGGGCTCAAGCTCACAGTGGAAAAGGCCTGCTGAAGAAAGGGGACGTAAACCACCGCGGCTTGGAGGAAAAGGGACAAGGTAACTGCGCCCCACAGCCATAAGTTTGAGAAGAGGCCCTTGAATGCGCTTCTCTTGTCCGAACGCGCATTGAACACTGTGAATAGAGAAAATAGCACAAGTGTGGTAAAGGCCATCGTTTGCGCATGCCGTATGGTTCCCGATCCTTCGAAGAAGCCTCCGGGCAGGCTGACATCGAGTACGAACAAGGTGCCTGTCGCCATGATGATGCCGATGAAGAAAATACCTCTCCACATTGAACCGGTGATGACCTCTTCGTGCCTTGGCCGAGGCGGCTCAGTCATAAGGCCTGGGTCCGGAGGGTCCACCCCAAGCGCGAGCGCGGGTGCGCCGTCGGTGACAAGATTGAGCCATAAGATCTGAGTTGCTGCTAACGGGACCACCAGGCCTCCTCCCGTCTGCCTCAGCCCAATGAAATCCGCGAGGAGTATCCCAAGAAACATGGTGAGCACTTCTCCCACGTTGGACGACAGAAGGTAGCGCAGGAATTTGCGGATATTGGTGAAGATCGCGCGGCCTTCTTCCACGGCAGCGACAACTGTGGCAAAGTTGTCGTCCGCCAGGACCATGTCCGCGGCTTCTCTGGAGACATCTGTACCGGCCATTCCCATGGCTACCCCGATATCGGCTGTTCGCAATGCGGGGGCATCGTTGACACCGTCACCAGTCATCGCCACTATTGCGTCTCGACGTTGTAATGCCTTCACGATTCTGAGCTTGTGTTCGGGATTGACACGCGCATAGACCGAAGCGTGTTGAACGGCTCGTTCGAGGGCTTCGTCCGGCATCTGCTCCAGTTGAGCGCCAGTGATGGCTTCTCCCTTCTCAATGATGCCGAGCTCTTTAGCAATGGCGACGGCAGTTTTCGGATGATCCCCTGTGATCATGATCACGCTTATCCCCGACTGCTTTGCACGGGCCACAGCCTGGCTGCTTTCCTCCCGTGGCGGATCCATCATGCCGATCAAGCCGAGAAAAACGAGCTGCTGCTCGACCCCCTCATCAGCCGCCTCCGGTTCGAAGTTTTTCGGCAGGGACCGGAATGCAACTCCTAGTGTCCGTAGCGCCTGATTAGCCAATTCCTCATTGTTGCGCAGAATTTCTGCGCGACGCGTATCAGACAGCGGGCGGCTCTCCGTTCCGACCAACTCATGCGTGCAGCGTGAAAGCAAGACGTCAGGTGCTCCTTTGGTAAAGGCAATGAGGCGATCCTGTTTGTCGGCGTCCGTGTGAATCGTGCTCATCAGCTTACGAGTTGATGAGAATGGAACTTCGGCGAGACGCAGGAAGCGCTCCTGAACCTCCTCCTGATCCAATCCGGCCTTACGCGCGGCAACGATCAGGGCACCTTCCGTGGGATCACCCCGCACGACCCAGTGTCCCCCGCAATCTTGCAGGACGGCATTGTTGGCGCGATCGGCGGCTGCAAGCGCGCGCAGGGCCTCAAAGCGTACCGGCGCTTCAGCGGATGATCGGTCCTCTCGTCGCATCTCGCCTTCAGGCGCATAGCCTGTGCCGGTAAAGGAGTGTTGTCCACTGGCGGTGATGAGCCTTCGGACAGTCATCTCATTCTTGGTCAAGGTCCCGGTTTTATCGGTCGCGATGATCGTCGCCGATCCGAGCGTCTCAACTGCCGCTAAACGACGGACAATGGCCTTGCGCTTGGCCATACGATGTACGCCAAGAGAAAGGACGGCGGTTACCACGGCCGGCAGACCCTCCGGCACGGCTGCAACGGCCAGCGCGACGCCGAGAATGAACACGTCGAAGAGCGCCGAAAGGCCTCGCACGTTTTCAATCAGGATGACGGTCGTGATCATGAGGGCGGCGATCACAACCACGATGAGCCCAAGCCGCTTGCCGACTCGATCGAGATCTTTTTGTAATGCAGTGCGTTCACTCTGGGGGCGCTTTAACATGCCGGCGATGCGTCCCATCTGCGTATACATTCCCGTTTCCGTCACGACAGCACGCCCGTGGCCATAGGTTGCCGTTGTGCCACTGAACACCATATTGTGCTGGTCCCCGAGACTGGTTTCCCCCGCGAGGACCGCAGGATCTTTTGAAACAGGAAGGCTCTCGCCCGTCAGCGCAGCTTCCGCTGTCTGTAGTGCGGCTGACCAGATCAGTCGAGCATCGGCGGGAATCGTGTCGCCTTCTTCAATCAGCAAGATGTCACCCGGCACGAGGTCGGTCGCGGCAACAGTTTTATGCAGTCCCTCCCGAATGACCCTGGCCTGTGCCGCCGACATCCTGCGTAGCGCCGCCACGGCTTCTTCGGCCCGGGATTGCTGGACAAATCCCATCACGGCATTGAGCAGCACGACGACAAGAATGGCCATGGCTTCATAGGGCCATGGCGATTCGCGTTCGTACAGCCACAGAACTGCGGAAATCGCCGAGGCTATCAATAAGAGAACGACGAGCACATCGTGAAATTGAGCTAGAAACTTCTTCCA
>DASTQY010000360.1:0-4369 GCA_035761525.1 Nitrospira sp.
CTCCAGCGAGCGATGAGCGGGCCCTTGTTTCGCCTGACCCAGCTTCAACCGCACGAGCACCAACATCTGCGCCAAGTGGTCGTGCATTTCGGCAGCGATCCGTTTTCGCTCCCGCTGCTCCGCCAGGTTCAACTCCGTCGCGAGGGCCCTAAGTTGGCCCTGAGAGGACATCAGCTCCTGTGTGCGTTCAGACACCTGTCGCTCCAATTCCTCCGTAAACCGCTCCAAGCGAGCCTGTGAGGCTTTGCGCTCGCTGATGTCGTTGAAGAGCACGGCCACTTTCCGTTCGGCCGGCTCTCCGAGGCGCCACGCAAACACGTCGTAATGGCGTCGGAGCTGCGCCGCCTCTCGCTCGAATCGCATAGCCTCGCCCGTTTTCGCGATCTTCCCGTACGTCTGAAACCAGTGGTCTTCATGCAGTGGCACCACCTCGCGGATACGCCGGCCCACGGCATTCGCAATCCCCGTCTGCCGCTCGAAGCAGGGGTTGACTGAAAGGAAGCGGTAATCCACCGGCTCATCACGCTCGTCGAATAAGACTTCAATGGTGCAGAACCCCTGATCGATGGACTCGAACAACGATCGGTATTTTTCTTCCGATTCGCGCAACTCCTTGTGAACGATCCGCTGCTGCTCCAGCAAATCCCGCACCTGATATTGGCGGCGTCTCGCTCGCAAGGCCACTTCCACTGAACGCAGCAAAGTGGCCTCTCCAAGTGGCCGCTCGAGCAAGGTGAGGCTGCCCGCGGCTTGGGCCACGAGATGTAGCAGTTCGGCCAACCGCGATTCGCCGCCGCGCGTCAGTACGATCATCGGCAATTCCGACCAAGGCGGCTGTCCATTCAGCCCTTGGAGCAGCTCGGGCATTTGCGGCAATTCCAGCGCTTCCTCCGTGACCAGCAAGGCGCCCGCGCCCGCTGTCAGATATTGACAGGCGTCAGCAGCGCTCTTACACACTGTTCCCAGAAATCCATGGGTGTGCAACAGGCTCGCCATGGCAGTCGCGTCCTGCCCGATCGGCGCGAGAATCAGAATGCGATCTTCCGGATTACCCTCCGCCATTAGGCTGCCTCATCATCTGTTCAGAGCCGCCGTGAAACACCGGCGCACCGCTGAGGACACCCTGAAATTCTGCCAGTGGCTTGCCGACACGCAAGCCAGTGCCCGATTCCAATTGGAATTCACGAATCGTCTTCTCATGACGACCGCTCCGCTTCTTGATCACCGAGAGCGCCTGCCTGACCGCACCAGCGGCTTCGAAAAAGCGCACGTTGACCACCGTATCGGCGAGGTAACTGAGGTCTATCGGGGCCTCAGCCTGACTCACCAGCCCATGAAGCGCCAGGATGAAAATCGTCACGACGCCCTGCTGGTTGAGATACGCCGACAATTCGTGTAACTGGTTGGCCAGGTAGCGCTCGCCTGGCATCGCGTTCATATATCCATTCAGACTATCGATCACGACCAGCTTGCAACCCTCTTCCACTGCCCGCCTGATCTGCATGGCAAATTCTCCCGGAGAGAGTTCGGCGGGATCCACTTGCTGCACACTGATGACGCCGGTTTCGACATGCGGCGCAAGCCTCAGACCCAGTGAAGCGGCTCTGGCCAGCACCAGGCCCCGCACTTCATCGAACGCGAACAGAATGCTTCGTTCCCCGCGCGAGGCCATCTGAACCGCATATTGCAGTGCCAGCGTTGATTTTCCCGTGCCGGCCTGGCCCATAATCAACGTCGTCGTCCCGCGGTCCAGACCGCCGCCGAGCAAGTCGTCCAGATCCTTGTACCCGCTCTCAACCGGTTCCCTGCGAAACTCCAAGCGATGCTCCGCCGCGACGATGCGGGGAAAGACGCGCAAGCCGCCTTTCTCAATAGTGTAGTCGTGAAACCCTTCCCGGAATCGGACGCCGCGCAGCTTCAACACACGCAACCGCCGGCGCGACCGACCGTAATCCGGAGACAGTTGTTCCATTTCGATGACGCCATGCGTCAGACTCAACACATGGGGATCGCCCGCGATATTCCTGTTGTCCATCTTGTCGTCCAACAGCAGGACCGTGCTCTGGTACTTGGCAAGCTCTTGTTTCAGATTCAACAGCTGTCGCCGATAGCGCAACGCCGTTTCGGCCCACAGCCTGAACTCCGAAAGCGAATCGAACACGATCCGCGAAGGGCGGGTGTTGCGGATTTCGGTCAGTAATTGATCGGTCACCTTGGTCAACTCGATTTCGGAGGGATGGAACACCGTCGTGTGCGCGTCAGGACGAACGAGTGTTTCGATCGCGGACAATTCAAACAATGCGATGCCGTCGAGCGACCACCCGTGTGAGTGCGCGACTTTATACAACTCTTCTTTCGTTTCCGAGAGCGTAATGTACAGGGCCTTTTCTCCTCGGCGTACTCCCTCAAGAAGGAACTGCAAGGCCAGGGTGGTCTTCCCCGAGCCTGGGTCGCCCTGAATCAGATAGAAGCAATTGCAGGGCAATCCCTCAGCCAATATTTCATCAAGTCCTTCCACGCCGGTGTGGCACCGTTCGTCGATGGGAGAGGAGACGGTCGATTGTTTCATACTCGTCCACCAGCCTTTCTGGCTTTACCTGAGTCAGATCAAAAGTATGAGGTGTTGCTTTCAGAGGCCGATGGGACCTATTCATACCGCGACTCTGTAGGAGCCTTGTCCTAGGGGAACCCCTAGCTTTTAGGGTTGCAGGAATGAAATCGGAAGTCCGTATAATTAGTGGCGCGCAGGTCAAGGCCTCTTTGCCACCAGGAAAAGGTCAGAAAGGCGAGAACTGAGGGTCCCGGACGTTCAGAATCTGATAAGCTTCCTCGGCCGTATGCACAACACGCAGGTTCGGACGAGCCTCTGCACCCTCTAACTCGAACATTCGCGCCATCCCAAAAAGGTCAGGTGTCGGCGCCACGAAGATCACAAGTCGGCGGGGATCGGACATAATTGGCTTGGTCCGGGCGAGGTCGCGCATCGTCTGCGGAGAGAACGCCACCTCCGTCACCTCTGAGAAATCGGTGATGCCCGAGAGCGGGTCGAACCGGGCGACGTTCTCTTGGCCGAATCGATACATGTCCCTCAGGTCGTCATCCGTCACCCGCCCTATACACCGCGCTCGAAGGATCCGATTGGTTGCATCGAAGTCGATCAGATAGGGCACTTGGCTCCTTGGACGTGCGTTTCTAGTTGCCAGCGAGCAAGACTGGCGAGACAATAGCCGACGTGGGCCCGTACAGTACCATGTTTACGGGTGAACCGCTGTACGAATAACGGACTCAGCTACTGTCCTACGTAAGTGGATCATCGCGACGCAACGAGGACTCCATGGCCGTTGAATCCATCATGCTTCCGCTCGGAACAACCGCTCCGCCGTTTTTCTTGTCCGACGTGGTAAACCGGCAGGTCTATTCGCTCGACTCGTTTCATGGCAAGGATGCCTTGCTAGTCATGTTCATCTGCCAGCACTGTCCCTATGTGAAGCACGTCGAGCAGGAAATCGCCCGCATTGGAAAGGACTATCAGAATAAAAAGCTTGGCATCGTGGGCATCAGCAGCAATGACCCGGCGACGTATCCCGAGGACGCTCCCGACCGGCTGAAAGAGATGGCCAAACGGCTCGACTTTCGTTTCCCGTTTTGCTTTGACGAGACGCAGGACGTTGCCAAGAGTTACAAGGCCACCTGCACGCCTGACTTTTATCTCTTTGATGCGCAGCGTCGATTGGTCTATCGCGGGCAGCTCGACGACAGCCGGCCGGGCAACAACAAGCCGGTGACAGGCCACGATCTGCGTGCCGCGATCGACGCCGTGCTCGCCGGCAAGCCGGTGGACCGCAATCAACAACCCAGCATTGGCTGCTCCATCAAGTGGAAGCCCGGCAACGCCCCTTCATAAAAATCTTTTCATCACTCGCTGCGCGCTGCTCTATCCATGATCCGTCTAAATTTGCCCGTTCCTCTTTCTCCAGGGGCGGATGAAAGAGTTGCTGACCTGCGAGCGGTGCAGGGGCCTATCGCTGCGGTCGCCTTGGGCGATGGTATTTACGATGCGCCCTCAGAGGTTGCTGATTCTCTTTTTTCTTAGAACAGCACGCATAACGGAACTGTGTTCGGCCTTGGCTAATTGAACTCATGCTTCAGGGATGGCCTGGATTGGTTCCATCGTGCGCGCGTCGAAGGAGCACCTCCCGCAATCTCCAATTACGATGGATCCCGCGTGCCGCCTTCCGCGAGCACAGGAACCGATCAGGCCACTGCCCTACCTCACCACTTTGCTTTTTCCCCTATTCATATATAATGCGGCCGTTCATCGCGACGCACCTCAAACGAGGAGAACAAGCATGAAAGACACAAGCCGTGC
>DASTQY010000361.1:0-8631 GCA_035761525.1 Nitrospira sp.
GATGATTTCCCGAAGTTTCAAAACGCGAACGCGGAATTGTTCGGCATTAGCTGTGACAGCTTTTTCTCCCACAAGGCATGGGCGGATTCTTTGGACCTCAAGCACCGCCTGCTGTCAGACGTCCACCGGACCACCGCCAAGGCCTATGGGCTGTATTTCGAGCCGCTCAACTGCTCAAAGCGCGCGACGGTTATTGTGGACAAGAATGGCAAGGTCGCCTACGTGAAGGTGCAGGAGATTAAGGTGGCGCGGGAAGACAAAGATATTCTTTCCGCGCTCTCAAAACTCAACTAGGAGCACGGCTATGACTGAGGGCTGCCGATCGACACCAGTGGCAGTCCTCAGCATCGAGCCGTACCACTCGTATGTCAGGCATTGTCGAAGACGTCAACGACGGGAATTACAAAGAATTTACAGATAGCGGTGGAGCGGTGGTGGCCTATGGGTTGGCGACCTGCGAGCCGTGCAAGACCTACGATCCCATTCTCGAGGACACGGCCGCCAGGTTCCCGGCAATCAGGGTTGGAAAGGCGAAGATGCATGTCCCCGGCCGCTGTCGGGAAATCAAAAAGACCCACACGTTTGAAACCTATCCTACGACGCATTTTTTCGCCAACGGGAAGCTGCTTCTCACCCGGGAAGGCGTCGTCGATCAGGCAGAACTGGCTGCGCTGATTTCTGATTATCTCCTCAAGTAGCGCTCATAACGTCGAGCGCCCGCCGGGCTCTCACCGGAAGTAAGCCAACTCGCCGACATCCGTTACCGTTCCATCCCCTGCGGCTTCGTTTTGGAGCAATGTTCGTGTTGGATGAGCCAGCCCGAAGACTCTTTCCGTAAAACGCTTGTACATTTGCCCCGCTCTTGCGCGTCTAGCTCGCCGTTGCGAATGGCTTGGAACACGTAGTCATAGGTTGCCCAGGCCATGGAGCCGGCCATATGAGTGCTGACATTGGAGACCGCCCCAAGAAAATGCACCCTGCTTCCTTGATCAAGTGCGGATCCATATTCAGACAACCACTTCTCGATGGACTCTCGGGTTTCGGCCTCCCCGTCTTGGACACCTTTGTAGTCGTTTGTGTAGAGCTTGAGCACGGCCTGTGTATCTCTGGTTTCGGCAAACGTCGCAGATGATTTTGCCTCGGCAAGCAGCACGCGCTCGACAGCATCTTCATCAGCCCCCGCCTGCACGGTCGAGACCCACATCACACTTCCGATGACGACCCAACAGAGGCGTATCATGAAATCCTCCGAAACATGGGGCTACCCCGAGCACTCATAAAACAGGTCGCGAGACTCCACAAGCCGAACCCCGGACAGAACACCGGATTTTGTGCCCCCCTGCAGCGCGTGCCAGATCTCTTTGACGAGTGTGTCTCCAGGAACAAGCCTGCCATCACCAAAGAGGGTTCGTAAATCCTGACGGTCATACTTCTTCACGACCGCATCCTGCACCAAGCAGTCGAGCGCACCGAGATCGGTGACCATACCTGTCACAGGGTCTACGGGTCCGCTCAGGGTGACAAAGCAATCCCACTCCCGACCCTCAAGGTGTCCGTTGCCCGCGACGAATGGATAGCGCCGCGTCACGCTGGCCACATCGAGTCCCGCGGCCGCCGTCACCTCCGCATACAGATCCTCGTCCTCATGCAATTTGATGGCATGAAGCACTCCGATATCTTGTTGTGTGACGAGCTTGGCCCACAATACGCGGGCGAGGTTTTCCGATGTGGGAATCTGCGACTCAAAGTACGGCATGTCGAGATTCAAATTCTTGTGGTCAAATTCTTCGAGGACTGCCAGCAAGACGCGCTTCAGATCAAATAAATTGATGACCATGCCCGTGTGGGGATCCACCTCGCCTGAAACCGTTACCTCGAGCATGTAGTTGTGCCCGTGGGCAGGCGGATTGAAACACCGTCCGAACACGGCACGGTTTTTGGCCTCATCCCATTCCGGCTTGTAGTACCGGTGGGCCGCGGCAAACTCAATACGTTTGGTAAGTAGAACGGGCGGCATACACCCCTATGGCGACCAAATGCGCTGCTTAGCTAGTCAGGTCTGCCAGCCACTCCTCACGAAGGCTGCCAGGAACGGCCACCGTTTCCCGGTATCCATTGTGGTCAACCATCAGGCACACAGGCTGATGGAGATCGGCAAACGCTCTTGTCATCTCCCGGCCGGGGTGGAATCGCACGAAATGCACGGCGCTGATTTTGGTCTCGTGACTGTGACCGCTTTCAAATTGCCCGTACACTGTCTCGCCTGCAGCGTTGATGGCAACCGTGTGGCCGCGGTCCAATCCCATGAATCGATCGAGCCACTCCTTCATAGTGGCCTCGTCGGTAATCTCAACAAAGAGGGTTGCGCTCAGCTCGTGTTCCGCCGGTAGCAGATCATTATAGACGCTCAACTCCTCCTGCACTTTCGCAGGGTCTTGAATATGCTCGGCTCGCATCATTTCCTGAACCTGGAACCGCAACGTGTCCCGATTCTCGAACACCACGCTGATGAGCGGCCCGAGAGACAGCCGTCGCCGTTGTTTCAGGGCGATGATTCGGGAACGAAATGAATCGCGCTGACGCTCATAGTCCTGCAGCGACAACAGATCTTCTCGAGTCAACGGTTTCATTGACCCAGCCCATAGGCATCACGGACGATTTGAATGGGATGAAGAGAGGCCTTCCCGCCCACGTGGGCCGCGGCGCCGGCTTGATCCAGCTGTAAGCCTGCGAGCGGACAGTCGGACGCGATCACGTCGGCCGGCTGCTGCCGGATGGTGCGTATGGCTTTCTCGGCGATCTTCATCGACAGGTCGAAAAACTCGGATTTGGCAGACCATGCCCCGTCGTGTCCGGAGCACTTTTCGATGAGCTCGACCTGAGCTCCGGCACATTCCATCAGTTCCTTGGACTTGAACCCGAGGTTTTGATCACGAAGATGACAAGGGATTTGATATGCGACACGGCCCGGCTTCTTCACGAAATCCATCGAGAGCTGACCGTCTTTTTTCATCTTCATCAGGTATTCACAGACATCGAAGGTGTTTCGGGCCACTTCCTTCGTCGGCTCATCGGGCCGCAGCTCCGGATATTCCCGTTTCAGCATCAGGCTACAACTGGCGGCCGGCACCACTACATCATACCCTTGGGCGACCCACGAGTGCAGCGAGGTTACATTTGCATCGATGGCCCGTTGAATCGCATTGATGTCTCCGGTATCAAACCCGGGCATGCCGCAACAGCGCTGTTCTGGAACGACCACCTCGACGCCGTTTTTTTCCAACACCTGCACGGTAGCCTTGCCCACATCTGTCACCTGGTAGTTCACGAGACAGGTAGAAAACAATGCCACTTTCTTCGCAGACGTGCGGGCGGGCTTCGTACGCTTGGCGAACCAGCGCGGAAACGTTTCACGGGAGAAATGCAGCACCTGCCGGTCTCGATGAATACCGCCTATCACTTCGGCCAGCCGCCGGACGATAGGGCTCCGTATGAGCCAATTGCTGAGCGGAGCTGTCCAGCTGCCAATGGTACCCACGAGATCGGTTCGATTCAGCCACCGGTCCCGCCAGCTCACGCCGCGCTCAAGCGCAAGTTGCTTTTTTCTGGCAATCATCAGGTGCGGAAAGTCGATTTCGTACTGATGAGGCGGCGTGTAAGGGCAGTGATTAAAGCAGAGCTTGCAGTAATAGCACTCGTCGACGATTCGGCTATGGTCGTCTGCCGTCAACTTCGCTACGTCCCCCTCCTGCTTGTCGATGCCATTGAGTAACGTACTGAACGACGGGCAAAGGTTGAAGCACCGACGACATCCGTCGCAAATCTCATAAATGCGAAGGGTCTCTTTCTGCAGCTGCGCGGCGTCCACCGAACTGACGAGAGTCATCCCTTTCATCTTTTCCCAACCGCTCCCTCAAACACGAAGGGTGGACTAAATCGGATTCAGTCCACCCCTCTGCTCCGCCCGTTGCCGCTCTCAGCCTTTCAAACTGTCCAGCCCTTTCTGAAAACGGTTTGCATGGGATCGCTCTGCCTTCGCCAACGTCTCGAACCATTCTGCCAGCTCCTGAAAGCCTTCGTCGCGCGCCGTTTTGGCCATTCCAGGATACATTTGGGTATATTCATAGGTCTCGCCTTCGATGGCAGACTTAAGATTGGCTTCCGTATTGCCAATCGGCACTCCGGTTGCCGGATCGCCCACTTCCTTCAAAAAGTCCAAATGGCCGAAGGCATGACCGGTTTCCGCCTCGGAGGTATCGCGAAACAGACCACCCACATCGGGATACCCTTCGATGTCCGCCCGTCGAGCGAAATAGAGGTAGCGTCGGTTCGCCTGCGACTCACCGGCAAAGGCGCCCTTCAGATTTTCATGGCTCTTCGTTCCCTTCAAGCTCTTGCTCATCGAATCCTCCTCGTTAAATCCCTGACTATCACTCTCAGGGATGTCCACCATTGTAGGGGCTATAAGATAGCCCAGCGATTAGTTCAGGATCAACGGGGTGATGGACTGTACACCGGCAACTCATGCTCTGTCGTCGCCAAACTAGGATAGGCTTGGTCTTTAGGGGAAAGCAACGGCATGGACACCGGCCACGAAATGCGGAGGGCCGGATCGTTCCAGATCACGCCCCGTTCGTCGCTCGGCGAATAGAAGTCGGTGCACTTGTAGAGAACGGCCGCTTCCTCGCTGGTCACGCAGAAACCATGCGCACAGCCTGGAGGGATGTACAACTGTCGGTAGTTGTCCGAGGACAGCTCGAACCCTTGCCAGGTTCCATACGTGGGAGAACCCTTCCGAATATCGACGACGACATCATAGATCGTGCCTTCGACCGCCATCACCAATTTTCCTTGGGCATGCGGCTGTTGATAGTGAAGGCCACGCAACGTCCCCCGCACTGAGCGAGAAAAGTTATCTTGAACGAACTGGTCGGTGAGACCGGCTTCCACATACCGTTGCGCATGAAATGTCTCGCAGAATAGTCCCCGTCGATCGCGAAACAAACTGGGTTCGATCAGTAGTGCACCGGGAATATCGAGCGGAGTGACCTTCACGGTGTCAGTCCTGGAGTCATCCCGTCGCACGACCATCCGACCGAGATGGCGGGGGATCGACGATATCCGGATCGGCGGGGTACAATTGACCGAGTCGATCGATCAACGGCTGAGCCGCTGTTGAGCTGTCCCTCGTCGGATTGCTCACCGGATGATCCCAGACCAGTTTTGTAATGCCGGCCTCAGACAAGAGTGATCGAATCGTGGAGACACAGGCCTCGAGCGTGAGATCGGTTCCCTCCCTGAGGTCGAGAACCCGTTGTTTCGGATCGACGGGTGGCGCATCGGTGTTGATCAATGCCCAGCAGCGGTCGAAAATTCTCTCGCGGAGGTCTTTCGGCAGATTGATGGCTTCAAGATTCGAGGTGCAGAGCGCTGACACGAAGAGCACGAACTGCAGATCGGGCATCCCCGGATTATGGACATCCAACTGCGGCATGGCCTGGCATTATCAGGTGGCGTTCAGAGGGAGTCAACCGGGTTTAACGGAGAGTTGGTAAGCAATATGGTGACCATATCCCTTATGGGACAACTCCAAACGGCCGACGGTGAGCGAGACGTGGCCTGTGAATTGGCTTCGCCAATGACGGTGCGGCAAGTGATCCAACGCCAGGGTGTACAGCTCCGGCACTTGCTCCAACTCATTCGCGAAAAAAAGGTATTGGTCACGATCAACAAAAAAATCGCCAGCGATGACTCGTTGGTGCATGACGGCGATGCGATCCGACTCGTCGGCCATGACGGGTTCGGCGGGAGCGGCCTGGGGCCAACCCATTCCTGACTCGGTGAGAGCGGGTCAGTTCACAAAAGGTCTTGCGTTTCAACAATGAGAAAGGCCGGCGCCCTAGAGGGAGCCGGCCCTTCGTCTATAGAGGCGCAAGGCGGAAAGCTGATGAGCTTCGCGCCCGATGGTTGGTTACTTCTTACCGAGAATGGCGTCTTTGGCGGCCTTCGACACGCGGAACTTGACCACCCGCTTAGCCGGAATCTTGATCGCTTCCCCCGTCTGGGGATTGCGTCCCATTCGTGCCTTGCGATTGGCGAGCACAAGCTTACCGATCCCGGGCACCACAAAAACATTCTTCGCTTCCCGATATGCCAAGGCGGCAAAGTCGTCCAGCAATTGGACGGCCGCTTTCTTGGTCAGTCCGGCCTTCTGAGCCACATGATCGGCTATCTGCGACTTCGTCATTGATTTAGCCATACGAGAAACCTCCCTTAAAAACAGAATTAGGTGAATTGCGGGCTGCTGCCTCTCAGTGGAGACTTCGTGCGATGAAGTGACTCGTCAAAGAGACCGTGATGGATGTTTCCAGCCAAAAACCTGCGGGAGTCTATCCAAGCGTTCTTGGCCTGTCAACCGAAAAACACGCTCCAGGCGTAGGGAAACGCCTCCACGGAGGCCTTGCAGTTTCAAGACCAAGCATCGTAGAGTAATGGCACGCTGCGGCCGAAATCCGGTGTTGAACAGCATCGGTTATTGAGGATTTATTGCATGGGTAAGCAACTTCCCATTCTGCCGGCGACGGCACAACCCGCTGAAACCGCTGCTGAAAAATTTATCTATTCCCGGGTGTTCTGCCAAAAGGAGAATCCCTCTCCTCTCCGCCTGATGATCGATTTCCTAAAATCCCGTGGTCAGCTCCCTATTCTGCCTCCCGATATGAACGACGAAGCACTGGACGAATGGGCATGGGTCCACGTTGCACTGCAATATTCTCGAGCAAGAAAACCCGTACAGGTGTTCTGCTTCCGGGACCGGGGGACCTTTCAGGAGGCGTTCGAGCAGGAAAAAGGCCAGTTTCTGGAGGCCCTCACCTCCTATGACGATGTAGAAGCTTCGCTGGTTGCAGACACGATCAAGAAAGCACGTTTCATCCTACTGACCCGGCACGACCCGGCCGACATCACGGAAGAAGGGTACGACTTCAACGGGTGGATCCTGGAGTTTTATCAGGAAAACTGCGACGGAATCGTCCAGATCGACGGGCAAGGTTTTTACTCTCCAAAGGGCTCGTTGATCGTTGATATGTCTGCCCCATCGCCAGAAGAATAGGGTCCATGCCAGCCCAGAGTCGTTCCCACCTCGCCAGACTCGCGAGAAAAACCGATGAGTGGTTTCATCGGGCCAGCGCCGCGTTGCTGGGCCAAGTGCCCTGTCGCATGGGCTGTTCTCAGTGTTGTCTCGGCCTCTTCCCTGTGACACGCCTGGACGCCGATCTCCTTCACGAAGGACTCGCTCAATTGCCAGTAGACAAACGGACGCTCATTCAACAAAGAGCAAGTGCCCAGGTGTCCGCTCTGGAGACCGCCTATCCAAACTTATTGGCCTCGAGCGCTCTCGATGGCTGGTCCGATGGAGAAATTGATCACGCCGTCAGCCGCTTTGATCAGGATCGTTGTCCCGCCCTAAGCGATGACGGCCTATGCTCGCTTTATGCTTACCGTCCGCTCACTTGTCGTTCGATGGGAATACCAACTCAGGCAGGACAGATGGTCGAGGGTGCTTGCCGCGTGCAAACATTCGTCCCGATCGTTCGTCTCTCAGAGTCACTGCGCGCAGAAGAGCAAGAGCTGGCGAGCTTGGAATCAGCAGCGCTGACTGTACATGGAACATCCGCGCAAGGCGAGGAAATCCTCCTCCCTTATGCGTTCCTCTGATACCCACACCCTACCCGACTACTAGCATTTTGCGTATCAACGCGATACCCTCTGGCGTAAACCGGAGTAGGATTCGTGCACAGCATTCTCGTTGTCGATGATGATGAGGACATTCGAAACGCGTTACAGTTGGTGCTGAGGAAAGCCGGCTACCGCCCCTTGTTGGCCGGGAGCGGGCAACAAGCCATCAATCTCATGAAGGGGGAAAGCCTTACCTCGAGCGTCGCCGTAGTTTTGTGCGACCTGGAGATGCCCGGCATGGACGGATCGGCGGTCATCGCGCACTTTCGTGCGCATTACCCGCTGATCCCCATCATCGTGCTGAGCGGTGCCACTCCGAACCAGTTCCTGGACGCAGTCGGACAGCAAGGTGTGGGTGACTGGATCCGAAAACCGGCGACGAATGAGGCGGTCTTGGAAAAGGTACGAGGGGCAGTGCATCTTTACGAAATACGTCAGGCTGACAGAAGAGCGAAAAACCTTCCCCCTCCTTAGCCTCTGCTAGATCAGGCCGGTGGACAGAGCGTAAAATGCTGTGCTATGGTGACGGTCCTTGTAGCGGAGCGCCTGTAGCTCAGCTGGATAGAGCATCAGCCTCCGGAGCTGAGGGCCACAGGTTCAAATCCTGTCAGGCGCACCAACAGCACACACTCAAGGAAGTTGACGTCCGTTAGTCCCCTCCATGCATGCACACCCGGTGGGCCGTTAGCTCAGTTGGTAGAGCAGCTGACTCTTAATCAGCGGGCCGTAGGTTCGACCCCTACACGGCCCACTAATTAATCAAAGACTTACAGAAGTGGGTTGGTGGGATGATTGGGTTGGTGTTATTAGCGTGTTAGAAAGATACACGTTCAGCCTTCCTGCTGCCTTTTTAAATCCTCCTCAGAGACCGAATTATAGCGGCGGTGCATCTTC
>DASTQY010000362.1:0-4124 GCA_035761525.1 Nitrospira sp.
GACCTATCCTGAGCCATTCTACGGTCATGGAACGTGGAGCAGCACCTATCTGTCGAAGCTGAATATCGAAACTAACAAGGTGTCGTCGGCCGGCGCCCGATTGCCCCGTGGCAATTACTGGAAGTTCGTCGGCGACGGGCGCGGCAGCGCGATTCTCGCTGCCGGCTTAGAAGATGGTATGGCGCCCAAAGCCTGGATTGCGGCGGCGCGAGTATCAAACTCGGCGCCGTGGATCCGGCTCTCGCGCCTCGCGCCCCATGCCACCGGCCTGCGCTTCGAGCCCGTTGCGCTCGCTGCCGGCACCACCGATGCTTTCATGCTCATGGATCACCAGGGCCGCAGCGCACTCTGGCGCGTGGACCTCTCCGATCAACGCGACCCGATCCTCGAACTGTGGCACAAGGAGTTCAACGTCCATGACGTGCTGAGAGACGGTGACGGCGCCTTAATGGGCGTCCGCCTTGCGACGTCCGCCGCCGGGCCTCTGTACCTTGACGGCCAGGCTCGCAAACTCGATGCACTGCTGCGCGCAAAATGGCCCGACCGGCGGAACGAATTCCTCGACGCAACCGCCAATCTCAAGGAAGTCGTGGTTCGCACTTGGGGCGACGGAAGCGTACCTACCTATCATGTGTTTAGTGGCGGCACTGAGAGTACCAAACTAGACTTTGTCGGATCGTCGGCACCCGAAATGGCGAAACTATCGTTGGTGCCTAGCCGGTCGATCATGGTGTCGACAGATACTGGCCGCCACATTTTTGCGCAGCTTACGCTCCCGGCAACGTCCGACGAACACAAGCGGCCTCTGGTAGTACTGGTGAGCGACTGGGATGAGGATGGACTGGTATTCGATCCCCTTGCCCAGCTACTGGCGAGCCGGGGCTACGCTGTGGTGCGTACCCAAGCGGCGAATAGCAGCGCCGATGAGAGTTGGGAACTCGCCCCTCTCGTTGACTGGGACGGCAAAGTCTATACGGATATGCTGACTGTAATACGCTCGCTGCTCGCCGACGACAGGCTGGATGCGGGACGTGCGTGTCTGATCGGCACCGGCTACGGCGGCTACGTAGCCATGCTCGGAAACATCCGCGGCGACGTGCAACCCGCCTGTGCGATCGGAATCAACACGGTCACGGACCTCGCAAGCGCGCTGGCGAACGCGCGCAACAGTGGGCTGCGCAGGGTCGTCGAAAGGCCGGGTCGACTCGACCTCCTCGCGAAGGGGGCCGATCCAATCCGCAAACACGCTGCATCCGCGCACGGCCCTACACTCTTGGTAAACGATACTCTCATCAAGGAAGCCAAGGCGTTCGCGGCCGCACTTTCGAAGGAAAACAAGAACCAAAAGCTGATCATCACCGACCTGATAGGCGACGGGTTCGTTGCACAGACAAATAGGGAAATTGTGGCGTTCCTTGATGAGCACCTGCCGATCGCGGAGCGTTCAGGAGAGTGAAGTCTTGATGCAGATGATTTGAAAGTCGCCTCGGGAAATTGGCCTACTCCGATTGTCCGCCGCGCGGGGCAGCCATCTCTGTGGGACGCGTCGGCAACCTTATCTCGAAGGTCGTCCCCTCGCCGATTTCCGTGGTGCAGTCGATCGTTCCGCCGTGCACCTTGACCACCACATTGCGCGCCATCGTCAGACCTTGACCGCTGCCGCGGCCGACTTCTTTCGTTGTAAAGAAGGGGTCGAAGATACGGTGCCGGATTTCCTCGCGTATGCCGCCACCGGTGTCCGACACTGAGATAACCACGTTATCCCCTTCCGCGCGCGTGCGCACTGTAATCAGGCCACGCTCACTGCTTCCCTTTACATCGGTGATCGCATGAGCGGCATTTACCAGAAGATTTAGGATGACGATATTGATCTGCCCACCATGACACACGACGGCGGGTAGCTCGCCAAGATCGGTCTGGATCTCGGCAACCGCCTGGTACTCGCTGCGCGCCACCACGAGGGTGCTCTTTATCGATTGATTGATATCCACCGCCGCCATTTCACTGATGTCGGCACGGGCGAAGTCTTTGATGGAGCGGACAACTTCGGCAATGCGCCCGAGCCCGTCGGCAACGCGTTTCAACGCAGAGGGCAATTCTTGGCGTAGATATCCGATCTCCTCTTCCACATCGCTTGGCCGTTCGGCGCCACCAGCCGGGTTTTCGAGATATTCGAGCAGCTCGTGAACTCCTTCGTCGATGAATCGAACACTGTCACTGAGATACTGGATGGGGGTATTGATCTCATGAGCCAAACCGGCAGCGAGGCGACCGATGGACTCGTGGCGATCCATTGCCATCAGCTTCTGATCCACCGCCTTGCGCTCGGTGATGTCGTACCCCGTGCCAACGATTCCTGTGAGTCTGCCGTTGTCATCCTTCAGTGGAACTTTGGACGTGAGGATCACCCGATTTTCTCCGCGCACCTTGTCAAAAGCGACTTCCTCGAGATCAATCAAGGGTTGTCCAGAGGCAATGAGCGCCTGCTCTTCAGCGAAAAACTTCTCCGCCATCTCCCGAGGAAAGAAGTCGAAGTCTGTCTTGCCAATCATCTCTGACGGAATTGTTCCCAATCGCTTCGCGACCAGCGCATTGCACGCCGTAAACCGGCTGTGCGCATCTTTCGCATAGATGAATGCCGGAATGAGATCGATCATCGTACGCAGGACAGTGCGCTCGTGGGCCAGGCTTTCCGCAAGCTTGCGCAGCGCCTCTGGCTCTTCCCCCTTCGAAGGATGCTGCCTAGGCAGCTCGTTCCCAGATTTAGTATCCATGCTTGGCTCTCCTGGCCGACCGAAAACATTCATGGCTTGGAACACCCGCGCGTCCCGCATAGCATTCTGCGTATCGTAGTGCCACATTGAGCGTAAGCGTCCTGCCAAGGCAATGTTGACGGGGAGTAAGATTTCGTAGCGGATGTTGGCCGATGCGGTATTGACTTCGTCGACGAGGCGGCCGGAGGATTGGGCGGTGGCGGCATCGAGCCGCTTGAGGGGCGCGTCAAGGACCTCGTCTTCCCGACGACGCAACATGGTGAGAGTTTTCATGCCGCCGTGCGCGACGGTGGTCTACGGGATGGGTTTGGCGGCACCCACTATGATTTGCCCGCTGCCCTTGAGCATTCCACTGATGTTGGGTAATGCGGAGGCATTCACGCAGCGGCCTCATTCGCTCCCCTTCGGGTTCTAGCGGGAGGTACGTCGAAGTGTGAACGCTCTGCCCTGCGCATTCATGACCAGTGAATCCTCCCGCGGGTCGAAGTCAAAATAGTAGAAGCCTTCGCCAGGCACAAGCATGTAAAACGACGCGTCGCCCGTGCGCACCGCCGGCAGCGAATCTCCCTGTGATGTGATAACGAGTTCCTTGCTCTCTGCGCTGACACCCACGCTGACTGGGGGATCATCCATCACGTAATTGCCGACAAACGTTTCCAGCGGCGCCGTGAGCGAAGCAACAGCTTGCCCCGACGCCGCGCCTACTCGCTTGATCCAATCTGCGACAACAGGAAAGGACGTTTCGACGGTGTCATGTCCCGCCGACGAGAACAGCACGTACTCGAACGCATGCTCGTCGCGCTGCAGTTCTTCGAGCCGCGCGATCGAAAGCGGAACGGGAATACTGCCGTCGCGCCCGCCGAACACCCAGAGCCCCGGCTTATCGAGCTGAGCCAGGCTGTCCACTGAATTCACATCCTCGCCAAGTTCCGGTGGCCACGCGTACGGCCTCACGCGCTGCGCAACGATCTCCTCGAAGCCCGGCAAGTCGGCGCCATCCCGATCGCTCGTGTAGAGGCTGAAGATGTCTTCCTCCGAGATCCGGCCCACCATCCCGCTCCAGACCACGGTGAAGGCTTCCTTATCACTTGCCACGGCGGCGAGCGGAATAACCCAGCCGGCCTGGCTGATGCCGGCAAATCCGAGCTTCGCATCACTGACCTCGCTCTGTGCAGACAGAAACTCGAGCGCCGCCGACGCATCCGCAGCAAGCGCGTTGAGCGTGACCTCATTGGTGCTGAGCGGACCGGAATACTCGCCTTGCGAATCGCCCACGCCGCGCTTGTCATACGTCAGCACGGCTATGCCGTTTTCGGCGAGGCGGCGCGCGATCCCCAGGTTGCGCCGAGT
>DASTQY010000363.1:0-3439 GCA_035761525.1 Nitrospira sp.
AGACGGCCTCGGAGGCCGCCGGCTTCGTTGCAGAATTGTCCCGTGCCATTCCCAATAATCCGACGGTTGAAATCGTGATCGCCCCGCCCTTCACCGCATTGGCGTCCGTACGGACCGCGCTGCGCCCAGCATCCAACATAGCGCTTGGCGCCCAAAACATGCACTGGGAACAGCAGGGCGCCTTTACAGGCGAAATTTCCGGAGCGATGTTGCGCGACCTGGGGTGCACATACGTGCTCGTCGGACACTCCGAGCGACGAACGCTCTTCGGCGAGCAGGACGGGGACGCTCACAAGAAAGTTCGCTCGGCACTGATCAACGGCCTTCGTCCGATTCTTTGTGTGGGTGAATCCCTCGACCAACGGACAGCCGGCCAAACGGAATCGCTCGTGACTGGGCAGCTCGCCGCAGCACTGACAGATCTGACATCCAACGATCTTGAACGAGTCACCATCGCCTATGAACCCGTGTGGGCCATCGGCACGGGACATGCCGCCACAACCGAGCAGGCCGCGAAAGTCCACCGGACTATTCGCGCGCACATTGCAGCCGGCTGGAACCAGGCGACGGCGGCACGCATGAGGATTTTGTATGGTGGAAGCGTGACACCGCAGAATGCGGAATCTCTGCTGAGCGAATCGGAGATCGATGGCGCGCTCGTCGGCGGGGCTTGTCTCAAAACAGAGGCATTTGCTACAATTGCGCTCGCTGCTTTGAACCGACGGAGTGGGTGACAGAGTCTATGCATACTTTGGTGATCATCATTCATATCATTGCATGCTTCCTTATGATCGGAGCGATTCTCCTCCAGTCGGGAAAAGGAGCGGAAATCGGCGCGGCCTTCGGCGGATCGAGCCAGACGGTATTCGGTAGCCGCGGCCCAGCGAATTTTCTCAGTAAGTTCACGGTCGTGGTCGCAGCGGTCTTCATGTTGACCTCCATGGGACTTGCGATACTTGCGAAGGAAAAGACGTTTTCGTCCACCGTCATCGATCTTAAGAAGAAAGACACTTCTCAAGAAGTGCCCGCCACTGCACCCGCCCAAAAACCGGACACGGACGCACACTCCTCGAGCGATTCCCCTACCGCCCACTGATCGACACGAAGCCCGGACAAATTCGGTGTGGCTAGACTTGGGTGGGATTGAAGAAGTTTCTCAGCGTCTCGCTAGACTCGGGTGAGCCAGGAATCATGCGAGGGATCTTCTCCCCGCACGATCGCGAAAAACCGTTTTTGCAATGCGGCCGTCACGACCCCCGGCTTCCCGGTCCCGATCCGGCGATTGTCGATTTCTCTGACCGGAGTCAGTTCGGCAGCCGTCCCCGTCACAAACACTTCGTCGGCGATGTACATTTCATCGCGCGTGAACCGCTCTTCGACCACGACGATGCCCTGCTCCCGTGCTAGTTCGATGACGGCATTTCGCGTAATGCCTTCGAGGATGGATGTCAGCGGCGTCGTCTTGATGCGGCCCTGCCGCACGATGAAGATATTCTCGCCGGTTCCCTCAGACACGTACCCTTCCGTATCCAGAAGAATGGCCTCGTCATAGCCGTCAGCCTTGGCTTCGCGTTTGGCTAAGATCGAGTTGACGTAGTACCCGGAAATCTTTCCTCTCGTCATCGACACGTTGACGTGGTGTCTCGTAAACGAGGATACGCAGGCCCGCATGCCGTTAGCCAAGGCGTCATCGCCGAGATACGAACCCCACTTCCACGCGGCGATCGCCAGTTTGATCGGATTATCGCCCGGATAAACACCCATTGCGCCATACCCAATGTAAAGGAGGGGACGGATGTAACAGGCCTCCAGGCGATTGACTCGGACCGTGTCGAGGATGGCCTCGGCCACCTGTTTCTTGTCGTAGGGAATATTCATCATGCTGATATGGGCCGACTCAAACAATCGATCGACATGTGCCTGCAGCTGGAAAATGGCAGAACCGGACTTTCCCTTGTAGCAACGGAGGCCCTCGAAGGCGGCCAGTCCATAATGCAAAGAGTGGGTCAAGACATGCACGTTTGCATCCGCCCATTCGACGAACGAACCGTCCATCCAGATCTTGCCTTGCGTGTCCATACTGGAGCGGACTATAGCAGCGGTTTTGAAGGAGCGTCAAGCAAACGAGGAAGTTGAAAGCGCGGTACGCTATGCGTTTTCCCGCACAGGGGAAGGGCGACCTCCGATGGAATCGTGGATGAGTCTGGCTAGTCGATTTGCAGTCTGAGACGTGACCTGATCGATCTTCAGCCCGAATTCATACTCCTTGACCCAGCGGACCGAGGCTCGAGAAATTTCCAGAGGAGGACCACTGTCCACAGTCACGCGGATAGACACGTCGGTTCCCGGCTTGAGAGAGTGATCTCCGAGCACACGCAGTCCGGTGCAACTCACGTTCATGACCACGCCTTTGCCGATCACGCTTCCGCTCAGGTAGTAGGAACCATACCAGGTGGGGATGCGCCGATACGGACGGACCACAAACCCTCCGCACGGCGTCGATGTTCCGGCTCTCTTCATAGCTTCACTTTACGCCGCCCCTACTGGCCAAAAACAGCCTACGAACAGGGGGGGACATGCGACTCGCCGCCAACGCGTCCTCTTCCTTGACACTCTTGAAATCACTGTGATACATAACGACGTTCTGTTAGGGAGGCAGGGACTCATGTATGCAATAGTAGAAACAGGCGGCAAGCAGTATCGAGTCGAGAATGGAACTGTCGTGCAAGTGGAAAGTCTGTCCGGCGATGTGGGCGGGACCGTGGAACTGAGCGCTGTGCGACTAGTCCACGGCGACAATGGAGTGGTCGTCGGGCAGCCGTTGGTCAAGGGCGCCAAGGTCACCGCTGAAATCGTTGACCAGGGCCGGACGCGTTCGATCATGGTGTTTAAGAAACAACGCCGCAAGAATTATCGCCGCACCAAGGGACATCGTCAAAGTTTCACCAAACTACGCATCACAGGCATCCATACGGCATAGTTGTCGGCTCATAAAGAGCGATATCGCACCCGAAGCAAGGATCTGTCATGGCAACGAATAAAGGCGGCGGTTCGTCAAGAAACGGGCGGGACAGCAACCCTCAATACCTCGGTGTGAAAGCCTATGGCGGTGAGACCGTGAAAGCGGGCGCCATCATCGTGCGTCAACGGGGGACGAAGTTCTTCCCTGGTTTTAATGTCGGCCTCGGCAAAGACCACACCCTCTTCGCCCGCGTGTCGGGAATCGTAAAATTCGAGGGCGGACGCGCGCGCCAGAAGGTCAGCGTCTACCCCGTGTCCGCGACCTCTTAACATCGCACACTTCTCCTGAGTCATCACGCAGTCCGTACGGGCTGACGGCGAGTTTGCGTGCAGCGGTTCTCGCGCAGTCCGCATCGTCACGATTTCTTTTTGAGTGTCCATGAGTAGGGCATCATGTTCGTAGACGAGGTCACCATCA
>DASTQY010000364.1:0-4059 GCA_035761525.1 Nitrospira sp.
ATCCCATCACCGAACGAATCCTGACCGGTTCGAGAATGGATCGGTCGCTCTATGTCATGCTGACAGCACTGATTCAGAGCGGGGAGCCCAAACTGCTTCGGGCTGCTGAGATGAGTTTGAAAAGTCTAGTGAAACAGTCCAAACAATCCTCGGTCCCTTGGCAGAATCGTCCGTCAGGTCACTTTGAGCCACCGAGTGATTAGTCGCTACACAATGCGGCTTGATCCTTGACCTACCTCGCTCCCCAAAAGTTCAGGCTCCATATCTCATAGCCCCTTTTTCATATTCGCATGGCTTCCTCGCTGCTATCGTTTGGGAAATAGCGCGTGATTTCAAAGGACTTGAAGGATGAAACACTTGAGGTAACGGGTTTCTCGCATGGCAAAGAGCACGGGATGATCGGACGCTTGACCTCGTTGTTCAAGCAGACGCACCGGACGATTGGCGTCCTGCGCCGCCTGTGCGAGGACCTTCCACAAATCCATCTCGGAAACATGGTGGGAGCAAGAACTCGTGACAAGGATGCCTTCGGATCTGGTCAGTCGTATTCCCAACAGATTGATATCCTTATAGCCGGCGAGGGCCCGGGGGACCGCCTGTTTGCTGCGGGCAAAGGCGGGAGGGTCGAGAATCACGACATCGTATTGCCCACGCACCTGCACCAGGCGACGCATCTCGTCAAAGGCATCGGCCGATCGGTATGAGCACCGGTCTTGCACGCCGTTCAATCTGGCATGATTCCGTGCCACGACAAGCGCTTCTTCACTGATGTCCAACCCTTCAACTAACTGGGCCCCCGCGAGGGCCGCCTGTATCCCGAAGGCGCCCGTGTGGCAAAAGACTTCCAGCACCGCCTTCCCCATTGCAAACCTGGCGGCCGCAAGCCGATTTTCGCGTTGGTCGCAGTACCAGCCGGTCTTCTGACCTTGCGCAACGTCGACGAGAAAACGCGCCGGTCCTTCCTGAACTTCTATCGTCGTGGCACCATTCCCGCATAAAAACCCCGTGACGGGCCTCAAGCCCTCTAACAGCCGGCTCTTGGCGTCATTCCGAAGATACACCTTGCTCATTCCGGTTTCCTTACACAAAAGATCCGCCAGCATCTCCTTCCGACGATCCATTCCGTTCGACAGCGTTTGCATGACTAACACATCACCGTACCGATCAACGATCAAACCCGGCAGGCGATCAGCCTCGCCGTAGATCACCCGATAGGCCGTCGCTCCGGAAACGATCCGCTTTCGAAGCCGCACGGCTTGGGCGATGCGTTCGTGCCAGAATGCAGGTCCGATCCGTTCATCCATAAAGGTCAAGATTCGAATACGGATTTTTGAGTGGGGATTGTAGAATCCGCGGGCGTAGAATCGACCGTTCGGCATCAGGACATCGACCAAGTCGCCGGCAACCGGCTGTCCGGCGACCGCATGCACGAACCCTGCATAGATCCAGAGGTGGCCAGAGCCGACTATTTCCTTGGCCCGGGCCAAGGTGACTGTTCCGGTCGAACGTTCATCGTCCCCTGTCATGGAATAGTTATCGGATGAGGCGAGTCCAACGTCAAGGCCTTGGCCTCCCCTGCTCGTATCTGCTTGACGGGTTGCCTCCTCTATGGTTTGCTGGAACGAGAGACTCTTCTCGCACAGCATATCGAACTGCAGACGGAATCAATGGGGATAGAAGCGACAATAGGCTCAGCCGTCATCGATCGGCTGCATCAGCTCGGTGTCCGCCATATATTTGGCATTCCCGGTGACTACGTCCTCAGCCTGTACGACCTTATCGAGCGCTCACCGATCCGCCACATCGGCACGACCCGAGAAGACTGCGCGGGGTTTGCTGCGGACGCCTACGCTCGCATCAACGGCATCGGTGCGGCCTGTGTCACCTATTGCGTCGGCGGCCTGAATTGCGTCAATGCCATCGCTTGCGCCTATGCTGAACGTTCACCTGTCGTGCTCTTGACCGGATCACCCGGCCTGTCGGAACGGATTCGTACGCCGTACATGCACCATATGGTGCGCGATTTTTCTACGCAACGAGAAGTCTTTGAGCGAATGACGGTTGCCTCCATTTCGCTGGACGATCCCACGACGGCAGAGCGTGAAATGGACCGGGCCTTTGCGGCGCTCCTGCGCTATCGCCGGCCAATCTATATCGAAATTCCACGCGATCTCGTCCATACCCCTTTGCCGCATCCACTGCGGCCGCTCTGTTTAAACGAGGATCCAAGCGATCCGGCCGCGCTGGAAGAAGCCATTGGAGAGGTCCGTGCCATGCTGGCATCGGCAAAACGTCCAGCCGTGCTTGCCGGCGCCGAAATCGGGCGCTTTGGTCTTCAGGATGATTTGTCGCGTCTCGTTGAGCGTCTGAAAATTCCGATCGCCTCGACCCTTTTGGGCAAATCGGTCATTCGAGAGGACCATCCATTGTATGTGGGCGTCTACGGAGGATTGATCGCACGTGATGAAGTTCAACAGTTCATCAACGATTCTGATTGCCTCTTGATTCTCGGATCGATCTTGTCCGATCTCGAGGATTTGAATGCCGATTCGCCGTTGCGGTCCGAGGGCCGCACGATCCATGCAACAGCCGATCACGTCAGCATTCGGCATCACCGCTACGATACGATTCGATTCCAGGACTTCGTCCAGGCCCTTGGGACGCATGGTCTATCGACCCAGTCTTCTCGACCCCTTCCACCACCCCTCTCGATCACTGGGCCGCCCCCTGCACCGGACTCACAAGTGACCTTGAGAGGGCTGTTCGGGCATTTGGATCAGAAATTGGACCAAACCACGCTTGTCATTGCCGACGTCGGGGAATCACTGTTTGCGGCAGCTGACCTGCGTGTGCATCGACGGTTTGAATTTCTATCGCCGGCCTACTACACCTCAATGGGATTCGCGGTTCCGGCGTCGATCGGAGCGTCGTTTGCCGATCCTACGCTCCGTCCGATTGTCCTGGTTGGTGACGGCGCCTTTCAGATGACAGGATCCGAGCTTTCGACCGCCGTTCGGTATCGGCAATCACCCATTGTCATTGTTTTGAACAATCGAGGGTATTCCACCGAACGTGAAATTCTGGAAGGTCCCTTCAACGACATTCATGACTGGCGGTATGAACGAATCTGCGATCTCATCGGCGGCGGCATGGGCTTCGTCGTGCGAACGCAGCAAGAATTCGAACGGACTCTGGAAAAGGCCCTGGCCGATTCCGGTCAGTTGTACGTTCTAAACGTCCTGCTCGATCCGGCCGACCGCTCGCCCGGCATGATTCGCCTGGCCCATCGCCTGGCAAAACGGCTCTCTACCGATCGCCCGTAACTTACATCAGCATCACTGCACAGTCCTTTTCATGACCGCCTTTGGGCCCCGATTTGGGCAATGGAGGTTGGGCACACCGAGGACTAGACGGAAGCTGAAATTATGTATCAAAGAAAGGAAATAACGCAGGGCTCTCAGAAGGCGGGTCCTGCTAGCCTTTCGGTTGGTGTGCACCTTTCGACGCGAAGACCGTCGCGTCACAGGCAAGGTACTTGATCTGCTTCATGGGTACGATAATCACTTCCTTCGCCGAATCCACTTCCAACACTTCCATGTCGTCACTGATCGTATGCCTGACGGCATCCTTGACAACCAGTTCTTGGTTATCCACAAATACAATCTTCACCCAATAGTGCACGATAGGGTACTCCTTCTAGACGGCTCTACCTAATTCTTGTGACCGTCGTGTTGCGGCTTCCACTGCTGAGATTAGCGTCGCCCGCAGACCGCCCCGCTCGAGTTCATGAAGTCCAGAAATAGTCGTACCTCCGGGCGAAGCAACACGGTCCTTCAGCATCCCGGGATGCTCCCGTGACTCGAGTACCATCCGCGCCGCGCCACTGACGGTTTGCGCTGCCAGAAGCTGGGCTGTCTCACGGGGCAAGCCCGCCTTGACGCCTCCATCCGCCAATGCTTCGATCATGACATAGACATAGGCGGGTCCTCCCCCACTCAGGCCAGTGACGGCATCAAGCGCCCCTTCCTCGACTTTCACGATCTGTCCGATGGATTCGAA
>DASTQY010000365.1:0-4503 GCA_035761525.1 Nitrospira sp.
ACATGTGTGCATCCGGACGATGGATCAACCTTGGCGCACTCAACGATTTTTCCCATGGTAGCTCCTCCTTGTTGAGCCAGAACCTGCCAACCTTCGATAACTGCTGTGAAAACCTCGTTAAATGGATGACCAAACGAAGGCAAATTCTGAGGACATTGGAAGAGAGAGTCAATGGCGCTACATGCAGTAGTCACTAGCTTTGAAATCAAGCAATGACCGATCAGAAATGCCGGAAGAGATGGACAAGCCTCCCCCCACGCCGAATGGTACGAAATGGGTGTATCTTCTAGAAAGATAGAATGTTCCCCTTTTCTTGTTTCAAGGGGGCTTGCTAGGTACGCGTTGTCCGGTGAGGACAGTAGACTAATTCTACGAAATGCGCGACAGAACAATCTCCCCTGTTCGCTGGGTACAAAGTAAAAGATGTAGATAACTCCGCATGGCGATGGAGGTTAGCATGATTCCTATACTCTGCACTCTGCCCATTGTCCTTATGGCCGGCGTCATGGTCGCTGGCTGTGCTGATGACCCTAATCCCGGTCGTCAACGACCCGCGTATAGTTACGAGAACGTCGACATGGGATCACCACAACCTGGTCAATACCGTTTCGACGAACGCCCGCCAGCTTCAAACAGTGATCCTTATAGCCGTAGCCAGCCTGGGCGCTATTAGCGGAACGCGATCGAGATCCATCGCGGTGTGAGGTGCGATGAGCTGTGATGGGTAGGAGGTGCGGGGAGGCGGGGAGGCGAGGAACGAACCGGCCCGCCACGCGTTTAGGCGGTGGTTTGACTTGCCAACAATTGTTTTGTTCAATCACCCGCTGGGATCCGAAAAAGATGGATGCTTTGATCCTTGTCTGAGCAACGATCGGGCTGTCGTTTCTTCTTTCGGTCGGAGACTGCAACCAGGGTGTCCGTAGCGAGCCAGGCAATTCCTTCGACGTTTTCGTAGCGCTTGTTAGGGAAGCGGTAGATGGCCTGCGACCCAGGCACTACCGCACGGGCCTTTTCATCGATGTGAGCGACCCACACACGGGCAGAAGCCTGCGAAACGACGGCAAGTTTCCCGAAGCGATACGACATCGCCGCATAGTCTTCGAACTCGGCCTTTTTCGGCAGGTGGATCTGATGCGAGATCTTCCATCCTCCGTCGTGGGCGCGGACGAACACCTCGATGCGGCCCTTGCCCGGCTTGTGAGCTGCCTCGTAGAGGGCGTACAGGTATTCCCGGCCGGCCCGCCACTCGTGCTCGATACCTTCGAACCCTTTGTTGGCCTTTTCCAGGCGAACAGGAAGTCGAGAGCAGCGGATGAAGCGGCCGCCGTGATCGTACTCGGCCACAAATCCATGGAGCAGTCCGTCGCAGTCCTCCACCGACTCGACGAGACAGAATACCCGGCTGTGCCGTTGGTCGATGCCGACATCCTCGAATCCCAAGCCCAGGCTTGGTGCGGGTAAGAGCGCGTTACTTGCCTGGCGGTTGAGTGAAAGGTCGATTCGTGCCACTTGATTGATGTTGTCAAACACCACAAGTGCAGTGTTGGCGTCGACCAGCGCGACCCCGCTTGCCTCCAGCCGGCTGTGCTTCGTCCTGCCCGGCAGCAGGCGGAAGAGCTTTTCCTCCCGAATAAGTTCGAGCTTTGTGCTCACGAGCGAGTGAATGGCGAGTGCTGCATTCTCAAGGAACTTCCAAGGAGGCCATTCTAATTGATATCGGCGGTCAGGTCTATTGCCGCACGAATAGTCTCCCGCATCATCAGCACCTGTCAATATTGTCAGTTTCCTTCCTGCTTGGCATTCGTATAATTGGAACACTCGCTGTTTCCAAGCGTTCGTGGATCCGTCTTAACGCTGCTCGACGAGGTTGATATGGTCAAGTCTTCGCTGGTTAGTGAAATCATCCGACTCGCCGGGGTCACAATTCTCGGTTCTGCGCTGTTACTTACCCAGACATGTCCCGCTTACGCGGATGAGACGGTTGACAAGGCCATTCGCAAGGGGAAGTGGGACATCATGCTCGCTCCGCAGTACACGTTAGCAAAAAATCTCGGATTCGATGGCGGCACTACCGCAAAGATCGACGATACGGTGGGATTCAACTTTCAGTTTGGTTATAACTTTAATGAACATTGGAACCTGGGTGGGCTGTTTTCATGGAGTCAACCGGATTACCAGGCTGTCCTGCAACCGGTCCAGGGCAACCCCGCCGGGCCACGCTCGCAACACGGAACGATTCAAACGAATACGTTCGCCTTGGTAACGACCTATCATTTTCTTGCCGGCCCTGTAACTCCGTTCGTCGATGCGAATCTTGGTGGCACACATGTGAATACGGACGTTGCTGATGGCCCTCCCGTCATCGGGTGTTACTGGGATCCATGGTTCGGGAACGTCTGCGGGGTGGCCCAACCGACCAAGTCAGGGACGTACCTGAGTTATGGAGTGGGAGGAGGGCTGCGATGGGATGTGAACCACTGGCTGTTCTTCCGGGGGGCCGTGCGGCAGCAATGGATCGATCTACCTAACACCGGGGTGCCGAGCTTTACCATCTTCAAGCTCGATGTCGGCTTTAAGTTCTGATGTGACCGCTGTCCACCACGCGCCGCGAAAATGGATTGCGCCTTTGTATATCTGAATCATTTTGTTCTTGAGGTGTGATGACCGGTGATGGGTAGGAGGGGCGAGGAGGTGAGATCGTGCCGGCCTGCCACGATCACAAGGTCAGAATGCCCTCGGTGTTTGGTGGTCGAATGAAAGGAATGACTTCTGTTTTAGATTCACCAGGTATCCAATGGCGAGGGCCAGCGTAATTGTCCCAAGTGTCACGCTTCCCGCATACCCGGCTACACCTGAGAGCTGACTTCCGACCAGATCTTTTGAAGTGAGATTATTTAGGGCGCAACTCAGCACTGAAGCGAAAATCAGTCCACTGCGCAGCTGCGAGTCGGACATCATGTACCCGGTTAGCACCATGAATGGCAACATGAGGGCAACAAAATGAGATTTGCTGCTCATTGGCGAAAAAAGCAGCATCATAATAATAATCAGTGATCCGTCGAACACGACATGATTGTGAAGCCTGAAGGAGCGCGAGAACACCCACAGCATGTAGATCAAGCACAGACTGTAGGTGCCATATAACATGAGGACGAAATGTTGTTGAATGTCCAGTCCAAGCGTAATGCGGTACACCAATGCTCGTAAGGACTGATTTAAATCGTTCTCTCCTTCCCAAAATCGAGGCATTCCCCCGGAGTCTCCTGCGAGAAAGGGCTGCAGAGCTACCTGTCGAATCCAGTTGCCATAATAGGTTGTCAGACCGTTCTCCACCTTCAAAACAAGATCGGGCAATAGCGAGAGCGTGAGATAGCACACCACACACAGAGTGAAGAGTTTCCAGCCTTTCTTGAAGAAGATATAAGGGAAAAACAACAGAGGCGTGGCTTTGAGGGCAGCTGCAACACCGAAGCCGATGGTTGACCACACTGAACTTTCTCTCGTGAGTCCAACCAGGCCAATAAGGAGGAACAGCAAGACCAACACGTCGTAGGCCTGATTCTCCAAGTTCGCCAGGACAAAATTCAACACAAGCATGAGAGATACAACCCGGAAGCGAGTGAGCTCCGTCTTGTCAAGTTGGATGCCTGGCAACTGGCAAACAAGCAATTCAGCCAGTCGAAAACTGCCCCAGGTAGCGGCGATTAATACCGCATACCACAGGACGTTCCTTGCCCACATAGGCAAGAACACGAATGGAATCATCGTAAAGCCAAACAGGGGGGGATAGGTGAAACCCGGACTGCAGCTTCCCATCGGGTGACCGTTGAGCATGCAGTCCGCTGCCATTGGATAAAGGGTCATCCCGTCCGGATGAAGAGTGAACCTGAAATAATACAGAGCTACTCCGATCGCCAACGCGAACGCCTTGTAGTGGCGAAGGAAAGACCGAATGGGTTCACCAGTGGAGGCACTCCTCAAACGACGTCGGTCATGAGCGACTGTCTTCATGGTGGGCCTCCTTACCTATGAAGTCTGGACGCTCCAGTGGGATAATCCGGCAGGCATGACCGTGTGTGCGCATGTTCGCTCTGGGCCCACAGATGCCCTGCCTGATAGCTGGATTATTTGTACTGACCGCCAGCGCTGACCTTTGAATCTGGCGCCTTATCAAACTTTCCTGCCCGGTTGGGACAGGCCCTCACCACTCGCGTGATGCATGCCGAGTCTAAAAAGGGTCTGAGCGGCGGCCAGTAGCTCTCCTGTTCCTAACTTGCTCTTGGCGTGGATGCGATCGTGAAAAATGATCGGGACTTCCCGAATGCGGTATCCGAGAGCGTGGGTGATGTACGTGACCTCGAGCTGAAATGAATAGCCATTCGAGCGCATCTCTATTTGATCCAATGTCGACAACAATTCTCTCCGATAGCACCGAAAGCCGGCCGTCACGTCCCGCACGGTGAGCCCCAGTGCCAATCGGGAGAGGTGATTGGCCGCCCGACT
>DASTQY010000366.1:0-2174 GCA_035761525.1 Nitrospira sp.
TTGCCGCATCATTCGTCCCTTGTGGAACTCTACGGTTTTCGACGTGATGTGCAACATACGGCCGATTTCTTTGGCCGTATAGCCGGCTGCGACCAGTCTCAAAATTTGGCGCTGACGATCCGTAAGCGACCGCATGTCTGCCTCGCGTGTGGTAGGGGGCTGCACTTCTGGGCGCTGTAAGGCGGAGAACAACTCCGGAGAGACGTATTGCTTGCCGCCGAGGACGGTTTCAATGGCGCGCGAGAGTTCTTCCCAACCGGACCGCTTGAGCACGTACCCCGAGGCGCCAATCCGTAAGGCCTCCTCCACATACGGTGTATCGCCATACATGGAGACGTAGAGCAGTTTTACGTTCGGCTGCCGTTCTCGCAGCCGTTGTCCGGCTTGCAAACCATTGAGGATCGGCATGGCGACATCCATGAGCACGAGATCCGGCTGTAGCCGCTGCGCGGCGCTGACGACTGAGTGTCCATCCTGTACGACACCCACGAGATCGTAATGCCGTTCCAGAAGATGCCGCAGCCCATCGAGGAGCAGCATGTGATCGTCAGCGAGTAAGATGCGTGCTTTGGACATGCGAAATTCCTGTGAGCGGGATTGACACGGACAAGCGGGTTCCCCTGCCGGGGTCGCCAGTGAGGGTCAGCGTTCCCTCCAGAAGGCGCACGCGTTCCCCCATACTGACCAGTCCCAACCCCCGCTGGACTGCGTTCCGGTCCTGCGGGGCAAGCCCGCGGCCGTTGTCCTCGATCCGCAACATGACCCGGTCTTCGTGATAGGAGAGCGTAAGTGAGACCGTTGTCGCACCGGCGTGTTTCGCGACATTTCGCAACGCTTCTTGAGTGACACGGAAGAGGCATTCTGCTAAATGCCGGTCCAATGGACGCTGGAATTCCTCCAAAGCCAGATGGACTGGAATGTGTTCCCGTTGCTCGAACTCCTGCGTGCACCCCCGAAGAGCGCTGGCGATGCCGAGGTCCTCGAGGACCGATGGATGAAGCCGATGGGCAAGCTCGCGCAGATGATCCGATAACTCGACGACCTCGTTTTTGACCAACTGCAGTGCCGTGCGGGCGGCGGCAGGCAGTTCAGGCATCTGTTGCAATTGATCGTCGATTTCAAATGCCAAACTGATCACGCGTTGGTTGACTTCATCGTGCAACTCGCGCGCAATCCGTCGTCGTTCATCATCCTGTGCTGTAAGCAATTGTGCCGTAAGCTGGCGTAGCTGGGCTTGGCTGATCTCCAAGGAACGGCGGTTTGCCTCCATCTTCTGCTCAATGTGCATGGTTGCGGTGATATCTTGCCCGATCCAGGCATACAGGCCGTTGCCGGCGGCGCTATATCCGATAAAAGACAGCGCCGACGTCATAATGCGTTCCGAGAGCGCCGTGGCAGGCGTGGACGGAATTTGGTATTTCACGTGCACGGTTTTGCCGGTTCGACGGGCCGCTTCGAGATGCGGCATCCAGAACGTCGGCGAGTCAGACGCCCATCGCAAGGCTGGGGAAAGGAGCGCTGATCCGTGGTCAGTGCAGTCGCCTGCGTTCGAAGCTGCGCGATTTGTGATCACCATGACTGGGCGGTCCTCGATCACTTCGACCACCCCCATCATCAAATCCGTGGAGTTGAAAAAACTTTGGAGTGTGGTCTCGCTTTGGCGAAGCGCCGCTGTCCGGGCTGCGACGAGGGCTTCCAATTCCTCTCTCGCATATTTTTGCGTGGTATTCCAGATGATGGTGGCCGTCATCCAACAGGCCAGAACGACCAATAATCGGTTGAACAGACCGAGCTGAAGGGAGACGACAGGCGACGTCCAATTTGTCCAGATGCCGGCGAACGTCAGGCCAGTTGAAGAGGCGGCCACCAGGAACGGCGCCAGTGGATAGCGGACTCGCGTGGTGAGCGTGATCGGGATCAGGTAAAGGGCTGGAACGACAAACCCCAGCGGAAAAAGACTGTCGAGGACGAACACGGCGATGGTCATGCAGGCGATCGCGGCAATCAACCAGCGCTGCGGCCGTGTCTCTTTGACGCCTGACGAGTTCATAGCTGTCAGGGAGATGGGATGTCCACAAAACGCAATGGCCTGATTATAGGAGGTTTCTCGAACAATGAGAAAGTGAAAAGGCAGCCGGATGATGCACCTAGCAATACTCCTAGCAACTTCGAGG
>DASTQY010000367.1:0-7493 GCA_035761525.1 Nitrospira sp.
CCCGACCATGAGTTTCAGGCCGGAGGCGAGAGTATACAGGGCGATTTCATGAGCCTCTATGACGCCTGTTTTCATGGTTTTGATATTGATGTAATCCGCCGCATGTTGGTCAACCACCCGCTTTGCATCCAGGAGAGACCTGACGGATTCATCGGCCGCAACGGGAATGCCCGTCTCTTGCCGAATCGCAGCAAGAGCCTCCAAGTCCTCTCGGACGACCGGCTGTTCGAGTAAGACCAGCTTCCCTCCGAAGCGCTTCACTGATTTTGTGAACGCGAGACATTCCCGGCGTGAAAATCCCTGATTACCGTCCCCGATGAAGGCCACTTCCGGCAGAGCACGGTGGACGGCTTCCAATCTTCGGATGTCAGTCTCGACATCCGCACCCACTTTCATCTTAAAGAGACGGAAACCTTTGGCGTACCAGGCTTGCGCCAGCAAGAGTGTCTTGTCCAGAGTGCCAATAGGGATGGTGATGTCCGTCTCGCGTTCCCGTAGATCGGAGCCGCCCCACAAGGCCCACATTGGAATACCCAGCGCACGGCAATGCGCATCAATCATGGCCGTTTCTAGTGCGCAACGTGCGGCTGGCTGGGCCGGCGCCCCTTCATGCAACCGCGTCGCAATGTCCTTGAATTGATCCGTCCGATGGCCCAGCATGGTGCGCCCAACCAGGCCGATGGCAGCGAGGCAGGAGGCACGGCTCTCGCCGCCCACTTCGGGAAAGGGTGCGGCTTCTCCGTATCCTTGTGTACCATTGGATAGGGTCATACGCACATAGACGTTCTCGGCGATGCTGCGCGACCCAGTGGCCACGACAAACGGATCCGTCAGGGGAATGTCGATGGGCCAGTAGTCAATTTGTATGATGTCTCGAGTCTGTGCTGACATGGCCGAGGCATCTTAACCAGAAACGAGTATGATGCCAATGCGAAGGGCCTGGGCTCCGAATCACCGCCGATGTAGTGGGTTGATGCAGACGGCGTGTGATTATCCATCATGAAACAAACGTTCCGTTCCATGCAGCTGATGATCGTGCTGCTGTTGGTCTTGATTGGGGGATGGCTGGCGCTACCCTCAATTGCCTCAACCATCCTTGAACGGTGGCTGGAACGGCAGGGCTACGAGGATGTGGGCGTGACGGTCGGGCGTCCCGGCTTTCGGTCCCTGACAGTCCCGCGCATGGTCCTGACGAAGCGACTGACGGGCGAAGTTGTTACCGTCTCCCTGAACCATGCCCAAGCCGAGTATACGTTGCTTGGCTTACTGTCCGGTCGCATCGATATTCTCACCCTACGACAGCTCACGATCGAAATCTTGGCGTCACCGGCTCCTTACGACGGACAGCCGCGACCGGAGGAAGGTGTTCCGGATGCGCCGGATTCCTTGCTCAATGCGTTCACAGCTGGTGACGTCGTCCAACGGTTGCCATTTTTTCCGTGGGACGAAGTGAGGTTGGAGGAAATCAAGGTGTTCCGTGAACAGGCGACAGGACCTCTGCGCACGGTCATGATGGGAGGCACCATCAAACATAAGGGCGAAGCGTTGGTCGCCGACATGGTTTTGCAAGGGATTGATACGATTCCCTACGAGCTACATGTGACCGGTCAATCCGCGGCCGATATGTCATTGCAACTCCGAGCCGCGCAGCCGGCAGCAACCCCCTTCGTGTTGTGGCGATCGCAGGCGGTTCCCAAGGAAGCGCAGGTTCATCTCGAAGGGGTGCTGGAGGTGAATGTCAAAGAACTCGCGCCGTTTTTAGCTCTTGCGCTGCCGATTGGCTCCGAGTGGCAACGGGTTGGTGGCAATGTGACGATTCATTGGACAGGCACAGCGGCCTCGGGCGTGCCGGTCTCCCTGTTGTGGAAGGACCCCGCGACCGAAGTCCATGCGACCGTGCAAACTGCTGCCTCACTTCCTGAGCTCAAAGGATATGGAAAAGATCTCGCGGTCAAGGCGACAGGCACGCTCTCCGGCAACGCCCGACTGGTTCATTGGACGCTCGCGGGTGGATCTTCGGCGACGGCTGCCGTCAGTGGTGGGGCGGTCAAAGGAATGGAACGACTAATAAGCCTCGCCCCATATGGATCGCAACCAGTTCGTCTCGAGAGCGCTCAAGACACTACCGGCGAGCTGTTTTGGGCCGAGTCGCCTCCTCGATTTACGGCTGCGGGTCCAGTGCGCATCTCGTATGGCTCCGAAAAAGCTCCGATCTATGCCGAATGTGTGGTGTCGCAAATATATGGCAGCGGACGCGTAATTGATCGTGCTGAAGCTAAAGTGCTCATGAAGGGGGCGCTGGCGGTAGCCATACAGGAGCGATCGAAACATGCCCAGGTGACGGGAGAAATTCGCGGGGATCTGGCGTGGACAGGAAGGACTTTTCGCGGCACGATCAGCCCCTCTTCGGTGGTCTCGTTCACGGACTTCAAGCACGGGTCGCTTCACGTCAGCGGCGGAACCTTGCAACTGGACGAACCGCTTCCCGTCGAAGTGGAAGTCTCAACCGGACGGTGGACTTCCGGTCCGGGCCTTGTGACCTGGAAATCGCCTTATCTTGGCCTGGGAGGCTCGTCCCTGACGATGCAGCGGGCCCTGACGAGGGTGGATCGACTGGAAGGCTCGTCGAACGTGCAGCAAGCGCAGATGACGGCGACCCTCGAAGGGCTTGTTCTTGCCCAGTCATCCTTCCGCAGCTTGCCGGTGGATGTGACGGTGCGCCTGGAGGCCGATCCCTCCGGGGTGAAAGCGGACATCCACCACAAAAGCCAACATCAGGGCTTCAAACTCACCGGGCAGCTCGAGCACCAATGGGTGGAGGGCCGCGGAACCCTCCATGCGGTTGTGGGGCCGCTGACCTTCCATCGAGAGAGTTCTCGCCTGGGACAACTTTGGACTCCCTGGCCTTATACGGCTGACGTCACCGGCGGTGAACTAGCCGGGATCGTCGATATACGGTGGGCAACTGATAGCCAGCAGCGACTACAAATACAGGGTGGATCAGCGGACATCACCGCTGACAGACTGGCGGGTCGTTACAGAGACATTCTCTTCTCGGGGCTCAGTACCAATGTCAAGGTCGCCCTTGAAGGTCTGCAACGCATCTCTACTTCGAGGCCAGCCGAGGTTGCCGTTGGATCGCTCCAGACTGGGGTCGAGGTGACCGACCTCAACATGACTGTCGAAGGAGAATGGGATGTCAGGGAACGGCTTCCGCTCGTGGAAGTACGCAACATTCGCTGTGAGTTGTTGGGCGGAACGGTGACGAGCCAAGGTTTGCGTGCGGACCTCGCTTATCCTCCCTATGGGCTTACGGTGCTGGCCAGACAACTTGACCTCCAAAAGATTTTAACCCTCGAACAGCAGAAAGGGTTGCAGGGGACAGGCGTGCTCGACGGCTCCATTCCTGTGACGGTGACGTCTCGAGGGCTCACGGTGAGGGACGGAAGTTTCGAAGCCCGTCCACCCGGAGGGGTGATCCGTTATATGGCCTCACCGGACGCAACGCATGCGGTGACTCAGGCCAACGCGAACATGGAGGCTGTGCTCCAGGCACTCAACAATTTTCAATACAATGTGTTACAAGTGGGTGCCGAATATATCGAGGATGGCACATTACAGTTGAAGGCGCGGCTCGAAGGCAAGAATCCGGACCAGAAAAAAAGCCCGCCTATTCATTTTAATCTCACGGTACAGGAAAATATCCCGGCGCTGTTGAAGAGTCTTCGACTCGTGAATGATGTGGAGGACTCGGTGCGGAAAGCATTCTCGGGATCGCATCGGTAGGAGGGCGGATGGTTCGCGTGGTCTCCATTGTGACGGGAGGAGTGGTCGGCCTGTATCTCACGCTCGGGGGATGCACGCCGCGCGTTGAAATGGCAACACCCGACAAACCGATCACAATCAATTTGAACGTCAAGATCGATCATGAGATCCGCGTGAAGGTCGACAAGGAGCTGGATGAAGTTCTCTCTCGGGACAGCGGGTTGTTTTAAGGTTCAGAGGAGGCCGTGATGTGGAGGACGTATTTCGGCCGGATCGTCGCCTGCCTTGTCTTCTGCTTGTCAGCAGTGTCGCCGGCGTTTGGCATCTCCGTGGAAGAAGCAAAGACAAAAGGGTTGGTGGGTGAAAGGCCGAACGGATACTTGGGCGTCGTGAATCCCGCGGCTCCCGAGGCGCAGGCATTGGCGAACGAGGTCAATGAAAAACGACGCCAGGCGTATGAGGACATCGCCAAGCGGAATCGAACGCAGCTCAATGCCGTCGAGGCGCTTGCAGGAGAGAAGGCGATTCAAAATACGAGGCCCGGCTATTTCGTAGAAGGACCGGGCGGGTGGACAAGAAAATAGGATTGGCCTCGCCTCTTCGTGCACGCCGTGCTCTGTGAGAAGTGACGCTGTGTTGCCTCGGTTGAGTCTGTGCGCGAGCGAGAACGACGCTGAAAGCCTCCAGAGCACGTTTACCCATAGCGATCATTGTCCCATGGTAACGCGCTATTCGAATAGCCTCGTACTTCCCAAAACCCCTTCTCATCTTTGTCGGAGAACGTGATTTCCTTTATCCACTTCGCGCCTTTCCATGCATAGCGTTTCGGCACGATCACGCGGACAGGGCCACCGTGCTCTTTGGCGAGCGGTTTGCCGTTCCATTTGTAGGTCAACAGGACGTCGTTGTCGTCACACGCTTCGAGCGGTAGATTCGTCGTGTAGTCGTCATAGGACTTAAACAGGACGAACTTGGCGAGCGAGAGAGGTTTCACCACCGACAGGATGTGCTTGAAGCTGACCCCTTCCCATCCGTTGTCGTAACGGCTCCATGACGTGACACAGTAAAAGTCAGAAACATTCTTGAACTGAGGCTGTGCGAGAAACTGCTCCCATGTCCATGTGACGGGGGTCGCTACAAAGCCACCGATGGTAATCGTCCAGGTTGAGAGGGGAATATCCGGTTTGTAGCCCAAATCCAGAACAGGGAATGTCTCGACCACGTGCTGTCCTGGCGGCAATCGCTCGTCGCCTGCGTAAAACACTTCACGCTCTTCTCCCCCTCTCCGCGCTTTTGCCCACTGCTCCTTCGTCTTGGTCAAACGTGTCGGTTCATCCATTGTGAGCCTCCTCCCACAGGGTAGGATAGGACGGTAGCGTCTGACAAGCGGCGGCCATGTGTTGCGGCTCGATAATCGGCAGGACGTGTAAATCATTGTGTTCACAGAGAATCCTGATCACCTGCTACACTTAAGAGCATTGCCGCAGAGGAGCCTTATGAAGACATGTCTGCTTGTTCTCCTCATGATCGGATCCTGGTGGCTATGCATGACGATTGTCGCCATGGAAGAGACCCAGGCAGAACAAAAGAGTCGTAAGGAAGGAACCTCATCGGGCATGCCGGTAAAGAGTTCCAGACCGCCCGAAGGAAGGCAGAAAAAGCCTCTTCCGACGACCACCCAAAACGCCCAGTTACCACAGCCAGAGGCCAAGCCGCTTTCTTCGGCTAAAGCAGCCAAAGCAATACATGATGAGCTTGGGCAGGCCGGACGGAAACCGCATCGCGTCATCAAGACTTTCAAGAAAGTGCCGCGTAAAACCGTCGTGGTGCAGCCACGAATGGATCTCATCCATTATGGTGTTCTCGAAGATTCGCAGCGATATGATCCGCGCCCGCATGCTCAGGCTGCCGGTGTGCCCAATCCCCAGACGCCGGAGCTCACACATGATCACTTTCAGGAGCTGGATCGCAATCAAGACGGCAAAATTGACCCGGTTGAACGGGCGTTCGGCCGCATTGACATGGACCGAGATCTCAATACCCGGACGTTCAAGTAGTCTCACCAGCTTCTTCTCATCTGCTGAGTTTGCCATTCTTGGGCGTCTCCGTTGACTCTGCCGGCCGGTCCACCACGCACATCATCGTCTATTGATGGTGGGTCGGGCGGTTTCGGGTGAGCCATCCACATTGACAGCCGGAAGAGGAGTCCCCATCATTAGCTGGCACGTCCACCCCTGTGACGTGATCGATGAATGCCACGACATCGCGGCTCCTGCAGCCTACGAGAAGCGGGCAGATTACGCACCTGAAATTCGCTATGATCAGCCGTCATCCTGAGAGGAGCAGGAATGTCTGATATGGAGTTGAGTGGACTGCTGCCCAACGACCAAGCCGATCGGGTCCTTGCAGAAAATGTACATCCGACGAAATGGGTGAACCCCGCTGCCGACGGGCGCTACAACATCGTCGTGCTCGGCGCGGGAACTGCCGGCTTGATTACCGCGATCGTGGGCGCCAGCTTGGGCGCCAAAGTTGCGCTGGTCGAAAAGCACCTGATGGGTGGCGACTGTTTGAATGTGGGGTGTGTCCCGTCAAAGAGTGTCATCCGTGCCGCCCGCGCATGGGCCGAGCTCAGAAACGCCGAGCAGTTCGGGCTCCACATTCCTGCCGGGGTGAAGTACGACTTCGGTGCGGTAATGGCCCGGATGAGAAAACTACGGGCGCGCATCAGTCACAATGATTCAGCCCAGCGTTACACGAATCTCGGGGTGGACGTGTTCATCGGCAGCGGACGATTTGCCAGTGCTGATACGATTCAGGTTGAAGGAGCGGCTGGAAATCGCACCCTGCGGTTTGCTCGGGCCGCGATTTGTACTGGTACGCGGGCTTCAGCGCCTGCCATACCCGGCCTGAAAGAAGCGGGTTACCTCACTAACGAAACAGTGTTTGCATTGACCGAATTACCGCAGCGTATCGGTGTGATCGGCGCCGGTCCGATCGGCTGCGAACTGGCGCAGGCCTTTGCGCGTTTTGGGAGTCATGTCTGTGTGATCGAAGCGCTTCACGGCATCCTCTCCAACGAGGACCGCGATGCAGCTCAAGTGGTTGAACAACAGATAATCAAGGATGGCGTCAAGCTGCTCTGTTGTGGAAGGGACCTTCACATAGTCCGAACGCCGGACGGCAAGAAGCTGTCGGTCCAGTCTCATGGCCAACAGTTCGACGTGACAGTCGATGAGATTCTCGTGGCAGCCGGACGCACTCCAAATGTCGAGGGTTTGGGCCTCGATGAGGCCGGCGTGCAATTCGATCGACACGGGGTGAAGGTCAACCGCCGGTTGCAAACCAGTAACCCAAAGATCTTTGCCGCTGGCGATGTGTGCTCACCGTACAAGTATACTCATGCTGCCGACGCAATGGCTCAAATTGTCGTTCAGAATGCGTTGTTTCCACACCCTTTCGGCCTCGGGTATGCCAGCGTAGACTCACTGATCATGCCGTGGTGCACCTTCACGGACCCTGAGATTGCACACGTCGGGCTGTATGAAAAGGATGCGGAAGCCAAGGGGATCGGCGTGGAAACGTACACGTTCAAGCTCGACGAAGTGGATCGTGCCATCCTTGACGGCCAAGAGGAAGGGTTCGCCCGGGTGCACATCCGAAAGGGCAGCGACAAAATCCTGGGCGCGACGATCGTGGCTGCTCATGCCGGAGACCTTATCAATGAG
>DASTQY010000368.1:0-2731 GCA_035761525.1 Nitrospira sp.
CTTGCGGGAGAGAAACGGCCGTAGCTTGATCAGTTGTTGTTTGAACCGCTCCAGGTAGCGATGAAGAATGTCGGTACGCGTTAATCCCGTGCGAACTCGTTTCGGCATTGCATCCCTCCCATGGCGGGACGAGAATAGCGCAACGCAGAAGTTTGCTCAAGAGGAGCAGCAAGCCGTCGCAGCATCTTCACCCGCGGCCTACCCGTCCACTCCTCCGCGCTTTCCCTGCATTTCCTTGTTATAGAATTCCAACATCTGGGCGATTTCCTCCTTGCTCATGCCTTTTTCGATCCACCGGTGGCTCTCATTCCGAAGCAGCTCTTCGGCCACCTGCGGCGACAACTCCCGTACGAGCGGGAGGAACTTCGTGTAGAAACTCTTGGCCACCTCGTAGAATCCCTGCCAGTGAACGTAGTCAGGCGCCACCTTGGAGAGCCCGTGGCGTGCACGACGCCCCTCGTGGTGCCATAGCTCGTAGAACACCCACTCGATCTTTTCGTCGTATGGGGTCGGCGTGAGCTTTTTCATGGCCAAGAGCTTGTCCATGGCTTCTTTGGCCGGCTTGCCGAATTTGTCGTTGTACAGGTTGATGCCCTGGTCCATGGACGTAAAGAACCGGTCCACGATCTGCTGGCTGTGACAGGCCGAACAGATTTGCTTCATGGATTTCCGCCGGTCCTCGTAGTTTTCGAGACGCGTCGAAATGACCGGCCGCAGCGTCCAACTGATGCGGTCTCCCACATCATGCGTCACCTCTTGCGTCCCGGTCGCGCTCATGTGACAGGTTGCACAGGTCGGATAGAGATAGTCTTTGCCCGGATGCCACTTCTCCGTTGGGTCCGCGAGCTTCATCTTCTCTTTGTTGGCCTCGTACATGACACCGTGCTTACTCTCATAATAGGCCTCGATCTGCGGATGATCCGGCCCCATGTGGCAGCGGCCGCAACTTTCGGGCTGCCGCGCTTGAGCGATGGAGAAACTGTGTCGCGCGTGACAAGCGGAGCAGGTGCCTTTCGAGCCGTCGGGATTGACCCGCCCGATCCCTGAATTGGGCCAGGTCGCCGGATGGAGCTTGCCCTTTTCCATGACCTTCACCACGCTGCCGTGGCAGCCGGCGCACCCGGTCGTCACGACCTCAGGTCCTTCGACGACGTTGCCCAGAAAATTGTCGAGTGACCCGGTGAATTGGGCCGCCTTGGCGTGATGGGACTTGGCGAACTCTTTCGCTTCCCGGTCGTGGCACCGCATGCAATCCTTTGGGGTGACCAGCGTCGAGATGAGAAAGCCCTCGTGATCATACCCGTCCGCTTCGCCTTTTTCGGCCCGATGACATTCCACACAGCCGATGCCTTTCGGTGCATGGCGGCTGGTTTTCCAATCGTTGATGCCGCCGATGCCCACGTCTTTGGCCATATGGCAATCAATGCATTTCTTGTTCTCCGCCGATACAAACGGACGGAGGCCTCCACCCCGCCGCTCTTCGACCTGGACGTAGCCGACCCCCGTCAGGGCGAGAAACAGAATCAGGCAGAGTCCCCCGATCATGTAGCGGGCGAAGTTCTGCTTGCCGTTGCTCGTGCGCGTGTGCGGATCGTCATGGCCGCTTTGTTCCAGCTCGTCCATCAGCTCCTCCTGGTTCACATCTGCGTATCGAGGTACATCAAGAAGACCATGGCGCCGACGACGGCGGCGGCAGCGATGGCATTAACCACGTCCATCGGCCATCCACGCTCAGCCAGCATGCGGTCAAGGAACGGATAGATGACAAAGAGCCCGGCAAACCCCACTAAGCTCCAAAGTGCCACCGGGCCCGGCAGCAACGTGATCCACATGAACGGCGCCGAAAAATACCAGGGCGGCGAAACGTCGGAGGCGACTTCCTGGGGATTCGCCGGCGGCCCGAGCAGCGGCGGGAAGATCATCGCAATGTTTACGATCAGGAGGAGCAGTCCAACGGCCACGACTCCCATCTTGAGCGTGTGCTCCGGATAGAAGGGGTGGAAGCCGCGACTTCCGCGCACGTCGGCGAATCCCAGCAGGCGCACGACGAGCACGTGACCGAGGACCAGGCCTCCCAGCAGCACCGGCAGTAACTTCGTATGGAGGTCATACAACCTCAGCAAGGTAACACCCGACACCTCTTCACCCCCGCGCAGCAAATGCAGCAGTGGTGTGCCGATGACGGGAAGCGTACCGACCATATTCGTCACGACCGTCATGCCCCAATACGAGACGTTGTCGAAGATGAGCGAGTAACCGGTAAACCCCATGGCCAAGGTGACGAATAGGACGATCGATCCGCTTACCCATTTCAACTCTCCGGGTGTTCGATACGCGCGGGTGATGAACACCCGGATCACGTGGAATAGAAGAAACAAGATCATGAGATCCACGGACGTTTTGTGCAGACCCCGGACAAACCAGCCCAGATAGATCTCGTTGGTTATTTGATCGACGCTCTCGTAGGCCTTTTCTGGAGAAGGCACGTAATAGAACGTCAGCAGCAGGCCCGTGGCGACCAAGATGCCGAAGAGCGTAAGCGGGATGGCGCCGAGTGTGTACGGCCACCAGTCTAGATGCTGCGGCAGATCCTTCTGGATGTAATCGATCCACGAGGTCTTGCCGCCGCTCTTCGGGTCAATGCTCCGGGTGGTCGCTGAGTCCATTTCGTCTACCACACAATGAGGAATCTGATGCGCATGAGGGTTCGACTTATGCGCTTGCGATATTG
>DASTQY010000369.1:0-3397 GCA_035761525.1 Nitrospira sp.
TTGCTTGAGACGCGACTGCCTCGTGGATGCGCCGAAAGACGCCTCGCCTCCGCCACACCGGGTCAACATAGACGCTTTGAATCCACCAAAAGACACCGTTGCGCCAATCGCTCCACTCATACGTAATCATGAGTTGGCCGATCAACCTACGCTGTTCTCCGTCGCGGATTTCTGCCACCATGAAGAATCCGTACGATGGTGTGTTGAGCAGCGACAAGGTCCCTTCCCTGAGCCTCGCCAGGTCAAGCTGCCTGTTCTCGGTTTCAAGTGCCATGGCTGCGCTGAACGTGATGATGGATTCCACATCATCCAGATTGGCTGCTCGAATGATCAGTTGGTTCGGCAGGGACATGAGGGCTATGTCGTGATTTTAGGGGCTCCGAGCCAGCCCTCTGCCGGCTTATAGAAGCCGGCAGAGAATTCCATTTTCATGGCGTCTTCCGCGAGCAGATTAAGCGGGCGGATTTGCGGCTGGGGGACAAATGCGAGGTATCCGGTGAATGGGTGGATGGCAGTAGGCACGAAGACCATCAACAGATTGACGGATCGCTCAACTTGAACTGCCGGCGGCGCGACACCCATGACGAATCCAAGAGCCCACACTCCGTCGCGCGGAAACGGGAAAGCGATGACCGTGCTACGTCCAAAACGCGATCGGAATTGGAACAGGTCGGTCATGCTTTTGATGGTGAGGTAGATGCTATTCACCAGAGGAATCTGGGCAATCCATCGCTCAGTTGATGCGATGATCTGACTCCCCAATACATGGGTTGCGAGTGCGCCGGCCGTGATCACCAGAAGGCAGAAAAGCAGCAAACCGATGACAGGAGTGGCTATGACGCCGACCTGACCAAGAAGCGCCGCGATCATGCGATCGACGGCTGATAACAGCGCGGACAGGATGAGAAATGTGGCCCAAGTCGGTACCAAGATCAAGAGGCCGGTAAAAAAATAGCGCGACAGTGTTCTCATGGTCTTTGTGATTCAGACGGCAGATGGTCGAGCGGCAGTGTAACAGATGCGAGTGGTAATTAGAGCGTGGGCACACTTGATCTCAGCCGGAGGGTGCATTATCCTGGGACTCACCCGCAATCTTAAATCAGAGGTGTGGCCATGGCTGATCCTTCGAGCACGAGGCGTCCGGTCCAGGTAGACAAGGACTTGCTGGCCATACTGTGTTGCCCCGAGACCAAACTCGATGTCAGCTTGGCTGACGATGCTCTGATTAGCAAGGTCAACGATGCCGTGGGCCGAGGCGTGTTGAAGAACAAGGCCCAAAAGCCGGTGACCGAATTGCTCGACGGCGGCTTGATCAGAGCCGACAAGAAGATCCTGTATCCTATTCGTGAAGATATCCCCGTGATGCTCATCGAGGAAGGTATCCCTCTCGATCAAGTTCTCTAGCGACTCACGCCGATCGTCAGTTTGAAGCCACGGCTTACGGCTGGAACATACCTCGCTGTTCTCTCTCAGTCTTCGATCCGGTTGAGGATCCGCATTGCTGGCAGAGGTATTCATAGAGGTTGCCGGTCGGTAAGACGAGAAGCAGGCGTTCGCGCGTCGGAGTGGCCACACGACAGCGCGGACAGTACAGCAGGGATGCATTCAGGTTTTTGAACTGATCCTCTTGTTCAGAGGTACGGGGCTTTCCGGCTCTCGGAGGGCCAGGAGGCCAGCCGGGGCCTGGTGGTTTGCGCGGAGGCAGTGGCATACGATGGATTGTAGGGGAGCGGTTACCCTCGGTCAATGGTGCTGCTGTCCACGAGGCATGGGATGTCGTCTACCAAGCGTCGCTTGATCCAGGTCCACCATTCCGCCGAGACCGAAACAGCCTCCACACACCTCTTCCTCCCTGCACCACCGCATAAATACCTATCCCGCTGAGCAGCCCATAGAACCCGGCCGTGCTCCACGGCCACAATTCAGGAGAATGCAGCATCACCCCGAGGGCGACATGGCCGCCTGCCCCCAAGCACAGAGCGAAAATGATCCACTCGCGCATCACGTGAAGCAACCCGGCATGCAACCAGACTGGAAGGGGGATGACGGAGTCCCCAATGGCGGAGCACTAGGCAGCTGGAGTCTTGGCCGATTCGATTTCCGTTGCCGTGATGAGGCTCGACAGATAATCCGCCACAAAATTCAAGGCCTCTTCGCGGCCGTCGGCGCGACGGCCTTTTTCCCGTCGCTGAACCGAAAGCTCGTGGTCGAGGTCGGATTTGACCTCGGTGAGGACCCTCTGGAGTGACGATGGAGTCAAATTCGTATCCATGTCTTCCAGTTCTTGACAACGATCCAGCACCCAATTGAGGCCCTCAATCCGGCCCGCGTAGTGTTCCTGTTCGGCGGTATCGATCCGCGCCATAGTGGTGGCGAATGTCTGAGCTTCGTACACGAGGTTATAAAAACTGGTGACGGCTCGCTGAAGGGTTGAATTCATAGAACTCCTTTATATTCCAGTGCGATCGAGGGATCATATGATTATACATGAGAATACCTTGCCGACAAGCAGAAATTTTGCAGGGCTTACGTAAAAAGAAGGGAGTGGAACTCATTCATGAAACCATAATAGAGCGGGGCAAAATCTTTAAGGCTGTCCGGGCTGGTTTCCTTTAATCGCTTAAAGAAAAAAACCTGTGCTCGTGGGTCGAGTTGCTCCAGTAAGTGGCTCAGTTGCGCCATCGTATAGCTGCCGGAAGGCACGCTGAGAATGTAGTGAACCAGGCGCTCGACGAACTGTTGCGCCACATATTCACTCGTCAAGTATCCTTCAGGAAGCTTCCCTACAGCCAGGAACTCGTCGAACGGTATCGCCTGTGCCGCAAATGGGATTGATTGGTCTTGACCCGAGGTCACGCTGCACGCACCTCACGGAAGTCCTAGAAATATTACGACAACTCTACTGGACCCCCCCTACCCCGTCAAGCGGGCAGAAGCAGCATACGCCCTGAGGCAAAAGACCAATAAACCAGAAGGGGCAGGGGTCCCTTGGGGAACCCTGCCTACCTATTGAGGCGAACAGGTAGAACCTCACCCATCATTTGGTTGTCTACCCGTATTTGGAGGTTGTCAGAAACAGAAAGAGGCAGGGCTCCCTGTGGAACCCTGCCCCCTTCATGAAGCGTCCCTAGCTGTCGATTACAGCCAGTTCACGCGCTCGGCCGGCCGAACATAGATCGGCTCTTCGACCTGGATACGAGCCACTTCCTTGCCCGACTTGTTGAAGCCCAGCACGGTGTCGTTGTACATCTCGAAGCGCTTACCGTGGATCTGGGTTTCGAACACTTTCGGGCCCGGAATGACGTCGTACCGGAAGACGATCTGCTGGCTGGCTCTCCAGAGCTGGAGGACGGCCAACAGTTCGCGGCTGGGCACGAGGTACTTCTCAATGGCATTG
>DASTQY010000370.1:0-16716 GCA_035761525.1 Nitrospira sp.
ACGCGGCGTCACGGGCACGAAGATCTCCGGAATAGCTCGGTTTGTAGTCCGGATGGTCCGAGGCCAGGGTGCGCAACCCGAAGGGGGTCAACAGACGTTCACTGACCATGTCCACCACCGCCCGCCATCGCTCGGGACGGAGAATGGGGAAGCTCAGCGAAAGGGAGAAAATCTGATTCGGCCGAAGGCTCGGGTCATCGCCCCTTTCACCGTCCACCACGTCAAAGAGGTACCCGCCCGAGTCAATCCAGTAGCGGCGATGAAATGAGCCCTCCGCCTGTTCGGCCATCTGAAGCCAGAGATCGGTCTTTGCTCCAAGCTGACTCCCCCACTGGTTCATCAATCGCAACGCGTTATACCAGAGCGCTTGAATTTCGACCGGTTTTCCGCGACGAGGCGTAACCACCCAATCGTCGACCTTCGCGTCCATCCAGGTGAGCTGGTATCCGGGTGCTCCGGCACGCAACAACCCGTCACGTTTGTCTACGCCGATATTGAAACAGGTGCCTTTGCGATGGTGATGCACGACTTCTTCCAACAGGGGATAGAGCAAGGCAAGGGTTTCTCGATCATCGGTAACCGAAAGATAACGATCCAGGGCATGGAAATACCAGAGTGTGGCGTCGGCTGTATGGTAGAGCGCCTCCCGTGATCCCTCCGGAAACAGGTTGGGAATGAGTCCGTCCTGAATGTAGCGAGCGAACGTTCGCAGGATGGCTCGTGTTTCCTGTTGCCTGCCGGTAGACAGCGTCAGCCCCTCCAGGCTGATCATGGTATCGCGTCCCCAATCGCCGAACCAATGGTAGCCGGCGATCACGGTCCGCGCATCATCGCCGGAGGCCTGGGCGATGGCTTGCTCTTCCGGTCGGGCTCCCGGCTGGACGATGAATTGATCGGTGGCCAGCTGAAGTCGCTTACTCAAGTCGTCCTGCTGGAGCGCCGGGGCAAGAGACACCAGATGTTCGAGACGACGTTGCTCTGCCCGCACGATGTCGTTCGAGTCGAAATTCAGCAAGTCCCAGGATTCGACACTGGCAACCAGCGCGACGCATTGACCATCTGATAGGTCAACCGTAAAGTAACCGGGACTGAAAAGGTCTTGGATATGCTCAGAGCCGCGATCGCGGTCGACCCGATAAGACACGCCTTCGCTCGTGACTTCGTCCGCGACAAAGACACCGCCGCGCGGCCGCACGCACAATTTGAGCGTAGGAACTCCTTCCGGCAGCATGATTTCATAGCGCCCGCTATCGATCGTCATAGTGAACGACCCGGCATCGCTCTCGCCCAGTCTGGCGTCGTGCATCCGATAGGTGAGGTAGGGCCGTAGATGCAGCCTCATTGATCCGCTCAACGACGTGTATTGGATATAGATGGTGTTCTGCCCGTGCGGTGCGATGATCCGTTTTTCCAACACGGCATGGCCCATGTCGAAAATCCAGATGGGCGTCTGCCATTCCCATCTGATGTCCTTCAAGTACCGGATGCCGTCCATCTCAATCCGTCCGTCGGCATATTCAGCGCCGGACAGCAGCGCCATTCCCGTGCCCTGATCCACCGTTTCGTCCAAACGCGGAATGAGGAGGGTGCGTCCCCGACCAGGCAGATCCGGGACGAACAGGCCATGATAACGACGCGTCGCCACACCGAGCAGCGAACTTGACGCATATCCGCCGATGCCGTTCGTCACCAGCCATTCCTTGGCCAGTAACGAGAACGGATCATCCGTCGCGGTACCCATGAGCGTGGGTCTTGAAGCCGTGGTGGTCATGGTCGCAATCAGCTCGGGTCCTTTCTGACTGATCGAAACAGCGTCGCCGTGGCAGAGGGTATGCGCCAACCCTGTTCGCTCAACGGATTGACGATGCCCGGCCCGCCATAGAGGGGGTGCTCACTCGACCATTGCAAGGTCCAGGATCCCTCGCGCACAGGGGCGAGGAGCGGCTCCGGAGCAGGAATAAAATTCAGGTCCGGTCCAAGATTGACCACTAACAATCGATCATCATCAGCTGGTCCCAGGAATCGGAGTGCGAGAGCCTGCGGACCCAGCGTGGCCCCGTCAAGCAAGCGTCGATCCTGCCGTGCCAATATGGCATCGTCGCGACGCAGGCGCAGTAAGTCCTTGTGCAGGCGATAGATCGGCGCATGCCGGGTCCGCTCGGACAAATCCAGACAGGACCGCTGAAATGTCGCTTCATCGGCCGGGTCCGGGACGGCAGCTTGGGCCTCGGGCGTTGCATACTCCGGGAACTCGGCGAGGAATTTCTTGCGGCCTTCGTACACTTTTGCGGCCAGATCCGAGTGGTGATCGGCAAAAAACAAAAACGGATTCGAAGCGCCGAACTCCTGCCCCATGAACAACATCGGCGTTTCAGGCGCAAGGAGCAGCAGCGCCGCGATTGCCCGATACCGGGCATGGGATGCCAGTGCGTGAATGCGATCTCCATGCAGATGATTGGCGACCTGATCATGATTTTGCAGATAAAACACGAATCCGGGCGCCGGCTCGTTCTTGACGACCGTGCCGCGCGGTTTCTTCTGCCATTCATACCGCTGGCCCTGATAGACGAACCCCCTTTTGATGACGGACAGCAGCTCCTGGGCGGTGCCGCGATAATCCGAATAGTACGCTTGGCCGCGACCGGTCAGGGCGACACGGCTGATATGATGGAAGTCATCGCTCCAGACTCCGTCGAGGCCCCAGCCGCCATCCTCGATCGACTGAATCGTCGTGATCAACTGCGTTTCGCATTCCGCGATCAACACAATCGAGCGTGCTCCTGCCGCGACCCGCGCCTGACGCGAGAGCTCAGCGAGCACATGCACCGGGCTGTCATCGTAGATGGCATGGACGGCATCCAGTCGTAATCCATCGAGCTTGAACTCGGTGATCCAATAGCACGCGTTCTGGATAAAAAACTCCCGGACCGGCCCTGATCCGTGTCCGTCAAAATTAATCGCTTGGCCCCATTCGTTGGGATGCCGATCAGTAAGGTAGAGATCGCTGTACGCAGGCAGGTAATTCCCGTCTGGTCCAAAGTGGTTGTAGACGACGTCGAGGATGACGCCGAGTCCCCGTTCGTGCGCGGCATCCACGAACCGCTTGAGCGCATCCGGGTCGCCATACACGTGCGCCGGTGCAAACAGGTCCACACCGTCGTACCCCCAATTCCATCGACCGGGGAATTCGGCGAGCGGCATCAATTCGATCAAGGTGACACCGCAATCTTTCAGTTCATCCAATTGTGCGATCGTGGCGTCGAGCGTTCCTTCCGGCGTGAAGGTACCCACGTGCAGCTCGTAGATGACTTGACCCTGCATCCGAACACCTTGCCATTCTGGGTGACGCCACGTGTAGGTGGACGGATCAACGATCAGCGATGGACCGTGGGGTCCCTCGGGTTGATAGCGGGAACAGGGATCCGGATAGGCTTCGCCGTTATCCAGCCGGTAGCGGTAGCGCATGCCGCCGGTTGCGATCGGGACGAGGCCGGAAAAGTACCCCGCCTCGTCTTTCATTAATGGGAAACTCCGTCCTCCCTCTTCCAGAACGACATCCACCCGCGCCCGCTTGGGCGCCCATACACGGAATCGGACGCCCCCCGTTTCCACCTGGGCGCCCAGCGTCATGTGCCATGACGTCTGACTTGCCGTGGTGGGGGTTCTACCCGAGATGGTCGAGCTTGTTGGCATAGGTCCTCGTCATGGCGAAGGGTAGCCGCGGAATGCGACATTCCTTACCGTTTCACAATATTCATATTTATCCGATTGTTCAGTTTGTAGCATTCTGGAACGGGAAGGACAGCCTGGGAAGGACCCTAGTATGGGACTTACCGCTGATAATTGAACACGACCGCTCAAAAGACAAGGCGAGTGAACCGGCTGACTGCCCAAGATGGAGAGCGCTGACCCTCCCGCACATCAGTGAGAGAAAATGAGGCGCCTATGGGTCTTCCTAGGCGCAGGTCTCCCCGCAACGACGTATTCATATTTATAGGTAGGCAATTGGCATTCTCGCGGTGAGGAGGACATATGAGGAAGCAGAATTGGCACACCATATTGATAGGCGGCGTGTGTATGATCGCCTCTGGTTGCATTACCGATGCAACGACGGAACTCACCAAAGCGCCCTTCGACGCGACATCGCAGCTGACAAACGGCACGACCGCGGCCTTATCCGAGTTCACGGACCCGTTGTCGGATTTTACCTCGAGCACGACGCCCGGCGCGGAGGGGGGGATCGTTCCTTCACGAGCGAAGAAACGGTTGCAGATCTTCACGGCGTCTTCCTATGAAAATCTCCGCGCCGATATTTCGCGCGGTCATGGTGAGTACCTGGTGTCGCTCGCCAAACTCGCCGGCGTGCCGTCAGGTCAATTTAGGCAGTTCCAAACCTTCATGCAGGATTCTTACAGCACGATGTTCGAGAAGGAAATTCCGATTCCCGAGTCGGCCCACCAGATCGTGGAGATCGCCTGGGCAGCCGGATATGGCAGCAGCGTTACCCGTTAATGCGTCAGACAGTTTCTTGCGGCGGCTGCACACCCGCGCCTCTGCTCGTTAGAGAGGGGGGACGTCAGGAGGGTTTCAGCGTTTCCGGAACGGCCGGTTCAATACTGGTCAGTCCTATCTCCTGGAACAGCCTCTGCCAGGCAGCCGACGACAATTCGTGTTTCATCAGCACCGCTCGAGCGTGCCCAAGCGCCGTGGTCTGTTCAGGCGCCAACACATGGGAGGTGACGATGACTACGGGCAGTGACGCGGTTTCGGGATTCGCCTTCAGCTGTGCCAACACCTCAAAGCCGTCGATCTTCGGCATGTTAAGATCCAACAGAATCAACGCTGGCTTTAATTGCCGCGCAAGCTTCAGCCCGTCCTCCCCTCCTGTGGCCTCGACAATGGAACATTTGAAATCTTCGAGATAGTGTCGGAGAATGTACCGGTCGGCTTCCTGGTCGTCAATGACGAGCACCAGCGGCGGACCTGCCGACGGTTCCCGTACTATGCCGGTGACACGATGCAGGCGGTCCAGCAACCAGATTCGCCGCAGCGGCTTGACACAGTAATCATCCGCTCCAAGCGCCATCGCCTTCCGCGGATCCTCTACCGAGGACACAATCAGCACCGGGAGCTTCTTCGTCGCCTCCTGACTTTTGAGCTCTGCAAGCCATTGCCAGGCTGACTCATCGGGTAAGAGGACATCCAGCACGATGGCGGCGAATAACTGGCGGCGCAGTTGTTCGCGCGCCTGGCGTATGCTGCCTGCTGCGATCGGCCGGAATGCGGTATTACGAAGATATTTGTCGTACAAGAGACGGGTCTCCGGCTCATCTTCGACAACCAAGATTGGCAGCCGGAAGTCGTCTGGCCGTACTTGCACCGGTTCGATCTGCTCCGCCAGTTCAATCGTGTTGACGGAATAGTGGATGGGAATCGTGGCCACGAAGGTGGAGCCGGCACCTATTCGGCTCGTCACGGTGATGGAACCGCCCAAGATATTGGCCAGTTTGCGACACAGAGGCAATCCCAGACCGGTTCCTTTCACCTGTAGCTGCAACGGATGATCCACTTGTGAGAATTCTTCGAAGATGCGGTTCTGGTCTTCCGATGCAATGCCGATTCCCGTATCCGCCACCGAAAAGGCTACGGCGCGTCCGTCATCGGCCAGCGCCGCCGTCACGCGCACTTCACCTCGCGGCGTAAATTTGATCGCATTCGACACAAAATTACGCAGGATTTGGGACACCTTGCCCTCGTCGGTGTTCATGAGCGGAATTCCGGAGGGTTCTTCGAATACTAAATTCACCGCTTCAGTGACCAGCAACGGTCGTAGCATGCCCCGCAACGCGCTGAATAGAGTGGCCACCTCGAATTCAGAGACTTTGACGGTGATCTTTCCGGCTTCAATCTTGGCGAGGTCCAAGAGGTCATTGACCAGCTCAAGCAGATCTTCGCCGCTCTTCCGGATGTAGCCGACTTGTTTCTCCTGCTCGCTGTTTAACTCTCCGTCCGTACGCTCGAGCAGCAAGTGGGACAAGGCCAGAATTGCATTGACGGGCGTCCTGAACTCATGGCTCATATTCGATAGAAAGCGTGATTTCATTTCGTCGGCCCGCCGCAAGTGGCCCGCCTTTTCATCCAGCTCTGCATAAAGGGCCACCACGCCCCGGTTGGTGTCTTCCAACTCGCCGTTGAGCCTGACCAGCTCCTGCTGCCGTTCATGCAGCTCTTCGAGCGCCCGCAGCAATTCCTGATTTTGCTGCTGCACTTCCTCCATCGGGTTTTGCGGCTCCTGCTTGCCGAGTTGCTTGATGACCCGCTCCAACGCTTTCCCCACGAACAGCGGAGCGCGGTGCGGGAGAATTTTCACCAAGCGGATGAGACTCCCTTCCGGCGAGTCCGTCCGGACTTCACCATGATCCATCAAGCGTCTCGCGGAGGTCACCGCAGACTCCCACTCTGGATCGAGGTTTCGGCCGTTCGGCGGACCGGACTTCGCGGATCCGCCGCGGGACCACCCGAGGTTCACAAGCAGCAGTTGCGGCACGGTCGTACCTTCGATCAGAAATTCAATCAGGGCCGGTCGTTTGGAATGCACGAACAATCGAGCAATTTCCGACACGGCCGTCGAGATACGGGTTTGGTCCTGTTCCTCAAACGTCAGAAGGCGCGACACCTGCCGTGCCCGTTGCCTTGCGGTGACTACGTCATCTTCGTAGTTGATCTCGACTACGGTGATCGTGTTGGACATGATTACTCCGAAGACGGAACTCCGGCCGAGGGGTGTTGTCTGATCACAACCACGGTGGCGTCGTCCCGGCCGCGCTTGAAGTCCCGGTACAGAATGCCGGCGATGAGGCTCGGATCTCGTGACAGAAGCCCGGGATACCGGTCGAGATCCCAATGCGTCGCGATCCCGTCGCTGTGTAGCAGCAACAGCGACTGCGCATGCCATGGCTGCGTAAACTCTGAGACCTTGCGATAGTCATGGCCAATGATGCCGTTGTGCGATACGAGATGGCGCCGCTCCGTCCCGTTCACAACCAAGGCAGCGATATTGCCGATGCCCGCGAAGCGCAAGAGACCCTTGGATCCATCCAAGACGGCGATGCCGACTGCAGCGCCGCGCGTGGGTTTCGCGGCCTGATGGGCCACTTCCACTAACTCGACTGGTGTCCGGTTGGCCGGAGCCCGACGTACGGCTTCTACTATGGCAGTTGCGGCCTGTGACGCGATCGACCCGTGACCCAAGCCATCGGCTACGGCGCACAGCCAACCGTCCGCAGACCAGCGGACAATCCAATTGTCGCCGCACACCGCTTCTCCAGGCTTGGCTTGTCGGACGACTCCGACGGCTTGCGCTTGAGACTCCTCTCGCCCACCCTGGCGGCTCCTCACTCTTGCCACAAGGGCGGTTCCTTTGCCCGGCTGCGAGTAGACGTCAAACTGCTCTGCAGTTCGAAGAACAGCGCCCAATCCGGTACCGGGACTGCCGGCAGTCGAATAGCCGTCTTCTAGAGAACGGCTGACATTCGACATGCCCGGCCCCTTATCAAGTGACAGCACTTCGATTCCCTCGTATCCCTCGGGACCGAGGCACCGTATCAGCAGTTCACCGCCTTGTGCATGTTTGACGAGGTTAGTTGCGAGTTCGGTCACGACAAGAGCGACATGGCCGATCGTCGGCTCATCGATCCCCGCCTCCTGGGCGAGTGAAACGGCGGCTCGCCGCGCCGCGGCCGGTTGACTCTGTTCCGTCACCGGAACACACACTTGCCGGTCTGTCGCCAAGCCGATCACTTCCACCTCACAATGCGGACCGTCGTGCCTTTGCCAGGCTTCGATTCGATCGTAAACTCGTTGACGAGTCGCTTCGAGCCGCTCAATCCCAATCCCAATCCCCCGCGCGTCGTATAGCCGTCGGTCATGGCCAGCTCAACATCGGCAATGCCGGGGCCCTGGTCTGTAAATGTCACTTGTACACCGCGGCGTGTCCCCTCATGCACGGCCTGCAGGCACATCTCGCCGCCTCCGCCGTGCACCAATGTGTTCCTGGCGAGTTCGCTTGCCGCTGTCACGAGCTTGGTTTGATCGACCAGCGACAGGCCCTGCAAGACGGCGCAATCGCGCACCAACTGTCGGGCCTTGATGATATCGTCCGTCGACCGCAGGGCGATCAATTCATCGCGTAAGACGGCCATTGCCCGACATCTTTCCAGCCGACTTCAGCAGCGCCATGCCGGCATCGACATTGAGGGCAGTCTTGATGCTCGGCAGCGCCAGACCCAATTCAACCAGTGTAATCGCCACCGCAGGCCGCATGCCCACCACGACGGTCTCGGCATCGAGCACGCGCGACATGGACGCAATGTTGCCGATCATGCGGCCGATAAACGAATCGACGACGTCCACGGAGGAAATGTCCAAGAGCACTCCACGCGCGCGCTCGGCCACGATCCGCTCGGTCAGCTCGTCCTGCAGCGTCATCGCCACGCGATCGTGCATGTCGACTTGAATCGTCACCAACAGATAGGGACCCATCTTCAATATGGGAATGCGTTCCATCTAGTACTCTTCCTCAATTCTGCGCACGTTGTACTCCGCCACCTGCCCTATCCCGATGTGGCGGCGGCGTTCCGGGTCACGGTGGCTCCCAGGCGCTGGAGTGCGATCATGAATGCATCGGCCAGCGTGGCTTTGGTGACAATATCGTTTAAATTCACACCCAGGTGCACGATGGTCTGGGCAATCTGCGGACGGATGCCGCTGATAATGCAATCGGCGCCCATCAACCGGGTCGCCGCGACCGTTTTCATCAAATGCTGGGCGACCAGAGTATCGACCGTTGGGACGCCGGTGATGTCGATGATCGCAATGCGTGCGCCCGTCTCGACTACCTGCTGCAACAGGTTTTCCATGACGACCTGGGTCCGCGCGCTGTCGAGCGTCCCAATGAGCGGCAGAGCCAGTACTTCGTCCCACAACTGGACGACCGGAGTGGATAACTCCATTAATTCCTGTTGTTGCCTCATGATGACGGACTCCCGAGTCTCCTGATAGGCCTCGGTCGTGTACAGACCCAGCTTGTCCAACAAGGCAGTCAGATCCCAAAGTGTTTCAGCCAGCTTCTTGGTGTCCTGACCGGCCCGTTGTTGAGCCAGATCAAACAGGGGTTGCTTGAGTGAGAAGACGAAGGTCGCGGTCTCGGAGGGGCTGAAGCCCTGTTCGGCACGGGTGCGGGTAATTTCGGCGAGATGCTCCTTGACCGGCTTCCAGCTCGGTGAAAAGGGGTCCGAGCTCACTGAGAACGCTTCCGAGAACAAATCCAAAAATCGCCGTGACATTTCCCGCAGGTCTGACTCCTTCACGAGATCGCGTCTCAGCGTCAGAGCGGAAAGTTGATATTCCATCCAGTGCTTCAGGATGAGATCCTGCCTGTTTCGAATTTCGTCAGCCATCTGGCTATTCTGCGACATCGGCGTCCTCCCCTTTTTGATGATGATCCGCCACACAGTCTCACTGTTCGTCGTTGGCTTCCGCACCGGAGCGAGACACGCTCCGCGCACGCCGAGTGCCAGACTCAGCGGACCTCGGCGACGCCTTCTCGGCTGCTATTGGCAGGCTGTGCGTCGAGGACCTCCCGTATGGTGCGGTACAGTTCGTCGACGGCGGCTTCCTTCGTCAGCAAGACGGCTCCCCCGGCATTGACGATCGCCCTCCGAGCTTCTTCACCCGCCTGCACGGAGAGTCCGATGACGACCGTCTCGGGAAAGCGGGCTTTGATGCGTGCCGTCGCCTCAATGCCATTCTTTTTCGGCATGTTGATGTCCATCACGACCAGCGCGGGACGAAGCTGCTCGACGAGCTCAATCGCTTCCTCGCCGTTAGATCCTTCTCCCACTATCACGACATCCTCGTAGGATTCCAGCAGGCTCCGCAAGCCCTGGCGTACCATCGTGTGGTCGTCAACCAGCAACAACCGGATCGTGTTGCCCGGAGGCGGATGAAAGGGGGCATGGGGAATACGGTAAATCGATTGCTCGGATTCCTGCTTGGGTCTTGCTGCCGTAGCGGCAACTTCAGATGTCTTGCCGGCGTGGTCGGCCGTCTTCGCCTTCACAAGGGGCAGCATCATCGTCACGGTCGTGCCCTGCTCCGGCATGCTCTTGACCTCGAGGCGTCCGCCCATCGCCTGCATGCGTTCCCGCACGCTGAACAGCCCGAAATGCTCTTTCTCTGATTTGGCCTCCATCGCGGCCGGATCGAAGCCACGGCCGCTGTCCTGCACCTCGATGAACAGTTGTTGCTCCTGATCCACCTTCAATGACACCGTTGCACGGTCGGTCCCGGCATGTTTGGCAACATTGATCAGCAATTCACGCACCGATTGAAACAGCAAGACCGATTGATCGTCCGGCAAGGGCACCTGCTCGGTTGAGAGGCGGACTTCGACGAGCAGACCATGCAAAGGCATCTGCTTGGCCAACCAGGTGAGAGCCGAGGGCAATCCCAACTCATCCAGCACCGGTGGATTCAGCTTGGCCATGAGTGATCGTGTGTACTCGCCGGCTTTTTCCAGCAGGTTGTCGACTTCCGCCACCAGCTGCTGGGCAGCCGGCGCCTGCCCTGAGAGCTTCTGACGAAGCTGCGTGACCTTGATTCGTCCCAATGCCAGCATCTGCGCCAGGTAGTCGTGGAGCTCTGAGGCCAGCCGTTTCCGTTCGCGTTGCTCCGCCAGGGTGAGTTCTGTGGCCAGTGCCTGAAGCCGCTGATTGGACGCCACGAGATCCCGTGTACGCTCCGTGACACGCTGCTCGAGGTCGCCGTTCAGCCGGCGCAGCGCTTCTTCGGCGCGTTTGCGTTGACCTAATTCCATTTCCAATGCATGGTTGGCCACCTTCAATTGCGCGGTCCTGGAGGCAATCCGAAGCTCCAAATCAGCATTCAACGTCACGATGGCATTCCGGGCTGCGGTATGCTCCTCCCGTAATCTCCGCTGCTCCAGCGCGTGCCGAACCGCCTCCCCCAACCGTCCCAGCCGGTCCTTGAGCAGATAGTCGGCCGCGCCGGCTCGCATCAGCGCCACCGCATCCTCATCCCCGATGGCATGGGAGACGATGATGAACGGAATCGCCTGGTCGCGTTGACGGGTGAGTTCCAGCGCCTCGGACGAACTGAAATGCGGCAGGTTGTGGTCGTAAATGATCACGTCAGGAGTGCTCTCATCGAGTGCGATGATGAACGCATCCCGTGTATCGACGCGGCGCGATTCCGGCTCGAATCCGCTCTTTTTCAGCTCACGGACGACCAATTCTGCATCGGTCGCATCATCTTCCACGATCAACACGCGCAACGTTGCCATAGCCCACACTCCTTCCGAGGTCAATTTGATTGTGACGCGGATTCGAGCGCCAATTCCGACGGAAACTGATTGAGCAATACCCAATACAACCCGACCTGCCTGACAGCATCACTAAATTGTGGAAAGTCGACTGGCTTGACGACGTAACTGTTCACTCCAAGGTTGTAGCTTTTGACGAGATCCTGCTCTTCACGCGAAGAGGTCAGGACGACTATGGGAATCCCCTTGGTCCGTGGATCCGACTTGCATCGTTGTAAGACTTCCAGCCCATCCACTTTGGGTAGCTTGAGGTCAAGGAGGATGAGTTTGGTGTTCCGACATGGACTGCGCTCGGCGTAACGGCCGGTGCCGAACAGACATTCCAGCGCCTCTTCACCGTCTCGCACGACGTGTATTTTGTTGGCAATATGATGTTTGTGAAAGGCCCGTAATGTGATTTCGACGTCTTCCGGATTATCTTCGATCAGGAGAATCTCTGTCCCATTTGTCATGGCAATGCCTTTCGTAATGAGAAAAAGAAGGTGGCGCCCCCGTCGACCTTACCTTCGGCCCACACGCGTCCTCCGTGCCGTTGCACGATGCGCTGCACGATGGCCAGGCCCACTCCAGTGCCTTCAAACTCCTCCTTAAGGTGCAATCGTTGAAACACTCCAAACAGTTTGTGCACGTATTTCATGTCGAAGCCGACGCCGTTGTCTCGGACAAAATACACCAAGGCATCAGCCTGACGGTCGTCGGGCAGCCAACCGACCTCAATCTGAGCCACCGGGCGATGGCGAGTAAATTTAAAGGCATTGGCCAGGAGATTCGTCCAGACGAGCTTCAACAGCCGCCAGTCTCCATGACAGGGCGGCAGATCACCGATCGTCAGATCAACGGTGCGACCGTCGTCCGTCACTTTGAGTTCGCCCGCGACTTCCTGTGCGATCTCGACCATCTTCGTCGGACGGAAGTCCATGCCGATGCGGCCCAAGCGGGAGAATTCCAGCAAGTCGTCGATCAGTTCACCGGCTTGGCCGGCAGCCTTCCTGACAATCCCAAGGCAGCGCCGCGCCTCGGAGTTCAAGTGCGCGCCATGGTCTTCTTCTAAAATGCGGATGTACGCGTCGATCGTGCGAAGCGGCGCACGAAGATCGTGCGATACAGAGTAGGAGAAGCTTTGCAGTTCCTTATTCGCGTCGGCGAGACCCGATTTCTGTTGATTCAATTCGTCATTCGCCATCGTCAGAGCCCGGTCACGATCTCTGAGCGCTTGCTCGGCCCTTTTTTCCTCCGTGACGTCACGGAAGACGACGACGAGGCCGGCGATTTCCTCGCCCGCACGAATCGGCATCGCACTGTACACCACGTCGAAGCACGTGCCGTCCTTGCGCACAAAGACATCCGGGTAATTGATCAGCGGCGTGCCCTTCTGGAGCACCTGAAACCCCGCGCAGTCGTGTGCGGGAAAGGGTGTCCCATCACGATGCTTGTAATGGGTCACATCATGCATCTTCAGCCCGAGCAATTCCTCCTTGCTCCAGCCGAACAGTTTTTCAGCGGCGTGATTTATGGAAATGACGAGTCCATGCCGATTGACGGTGTACAGGCCTTCACCCATATTGTTGATGACCGCTTCCTGATAGGCCAAGGCGTGCCGTAGCCGTTCGCGGCTTTCTTTCAATGCCCGGTCCTGCTCGACCCGTTGGGTGATGTCCCGGGCAATCTTCGATGCGCCGATCACCTTTCCGTGGGTATCGAACAGCGGCGAAATCGTCAGCGAAACGTGAACCTCGCTTCCGTCTTTGCGGCGCCGGACCGTTTCGTAGGGTTCGACCGTCCGGCCGCGCGAAATCTCCTCGAGAATGCGGCGTTCTTCATCTTGTCTATCGGCTGGAATGACCACGGTCACAGGCCGGCCAATCATCTCGTCGGCTCGATAGCCAAACAGTCGTTCCGCCGCCCGGTTCCAACTCGTGACCACGCCTTGTAGATTCTTACTCACAATGGCATCGTCCGACGATGCGACAATGGCCGCTAAATGCGCCGTCGCCCGCTCGGCTCGTTGACGGTCAGAGATATCCCTGAGATAGGCTGTGAAAAACGGTGGCCGACCCGGCCGCCGAGTCACGGCAATAGAAAACTCGACCGGGATTTCTGTTCCGTCGGCCCGGAGCGCGGGCATCTGAATCCGTCGTCCTATCACGGACGCCTCGCCTGTCTCCAGGTACCGTCGTAACCCGACTTGATGACTCTCCCGCAAACGCGGCGGAATGATCAGGTCCGCGACCGAACGGCCCAGGGCGTGCGCCTGAGTATACCCAAACGTTTTTTCAGCAGCCGGATTGAAATCCTGGATCCGTCCGTCGGCATCCATCGTAATCAAGGCGTCGAGGGAAGATTCAAAGATCGCACGCGTCCGCTCTTCGCTTTCCCTGAGGTGATCATCGATGCGCTTTTGCTCTGTCACGTCAATGAGCATATTGACCGCGCCGATGACGGTGCCCGAGGCATCACAGATGGGGTCTGGATGAGGCACCACGTGCCGCTTGGACCCGTCAGGCCGTTCGATGACGATTTCCTCTCCGCGAACGGCCCGTCCTTCTCGCAGGGTGACCGCCATCGGACATTCGTCCAACGGCAATGGAGTTCCGTCAGGCCGATAGATCTTCCATGACCCGCACCAGAGATCCTTTCCGATTTCCGGCTCACGCCCCCATAAGCTCACCGCCGCCTGGTTGTAGAGCTGAATTCGCCCTTGGGCGTCGCAGGTATACACGGCCGCCGGGAGACTTTGAATGAGTTCGCGGTACCGACTCTGGCTCAGCCGCAAGGCCTCCTGATCGTGCTTTCGCTCAGTGATGTCAAAATTCACACCGGTAAGGCGCACCGGTTCCCTCGCGCGATCTCTAAGCCACCGCCAGCGCCCTGCCAACCACCGAATCTCTCCGTTGGGTTTGACGATGCGAAATTCTCGATCTTCCGGGTCGCCGCTCCTTCGCGATCGTTCGACGGCCTCTACCATCTCGTGGCGGTCATCAGGATGGAGACAAGACTCCCACGCCGCCTGGGTCTTCCCGAAATCGTCCGGTCGAAGCCCGTACATGGCATAGAGTTCAGGGCTCCAGCTGTTCACACCTGTGTCAAGATTCCAGTCGAACGAACCTACCTGAGACGCTTGTTGGGCCAATGTCAGCCGTTCTTCCGTTACACGCAGGCCCTGGGCCAGTTCCTCGGCCCGTCGCCGGGCCCGATGCATCACCTGTCCGACCGCGATGAGTGTCAGCCCGACGACTCCATACAGGACAAGTCCAACTTGTTGTGACAGGTCCGTCATGTCGAGTGAGAAACGCGGTGGGACAAAAAACCAGACTGCAGCGAACCCGCCCAGTAACGTCGCAGTCAACGAGGCAGACACTCCCGCATACCAAGTTGTGAACGCAATGGACACGAAGAACGTGGCATAAGGAAGATGATCGCCAAGATAGGGATCAAGGAGAAGACGGCAGCCGAGTGCCAGAATCGTCGCGAACAGTGCGACAATATGTTCCCTGATTACGGCGGTCAATCCGCTTGGTTTCATTTGCCCACCAAATTCCGGCGTGCAGGTCACACCACTCGCCTCCCGGTGAAGCACCAGGCTTCGTAAGTTATTGGGGAAGCGGAGGAAGTATAGGGGATTTTAGACTAGACACACCCCTAGGGGGACCCCTAGTTTTCGGTGGATGTCAGCCAAAGCAAAAGAAGTGAACCGGAGTCGGTCCACTGTAGAGGAATTTCTACCGCTCAGCAGGGTGGCCGATACACGTCCATCATTTCAATATTGGTGGTGGCAGGATAAAACTCCCCGAACCGATTCATGACCCATCCTTTATGGGCGTGCACCTCCTTGAGAAGTATGGGTTGAGCGACATAGGTCGGGCAGACTGGAGAGATCACGACGAATTGATGAGACGCGCTTTCGCGTTCGCTCCAATAGCAGTCAAAGACCTGGACCTGCACCACCTGATCACCAAGCATGGTTTGGTCCGGAGGCTCCGCACCACAGGTCATGTTTCCATTCAATACCAGCATGAGAAACAGGGCAATGGCGTTCATATACATCTCCTCTTTGAGGCTCACTGCACCGCGAATCAATTCTCCGAAGCCTCATAGAGCCCTTCTGTATCACGTCGTTTGGAGGCTCGCCCCTCCATGGTGCAAGAAGAGTTCCGACATGCAGTTGAGCAATACGCCTGTGGGGAGTGGCGAAAGAACTGATTAACAGCCCATACCGGGGACCACGATAGCGGCGCCTCCATACAGACCGGGACAAACTGTCCGCCGTGATGCGCACCTATCCTTCTCGCTAGCATTTAGTGACTAGCCTTAAATGCCTAGTGAGAACGTGACGTGAAAAAGACCGACGCGTGTGACTCGGGTGAATCCTAACCGCTTTCAGGGGTTCTCCCTGTGAGGCAAGTCGGTCGAATCGGTCACGATCAGTTGTGACGAGGAAAGCGCTTCCCAACGACCCTTCACCCATAACCCGACGACAAAGTCGGTCCCATGCGATTGAGTTTGGCTCTCGTCGGCCCGACCTCCGATCCATTTCATTGACCGGTCTGTTCATCCTTGCCCTCGTGTGGTTCCTGCATCAAGCTCAGGACTTTGCAGTTCCCCTTACGCTGGCCCTGCTCCTGCACTTTTTGTTCATGCCGATCGTGCGCTGGTTCAAACGTCATCACGTCGTGGAACCGGTGGCCGCCGCAATCATCCTCCTGGCCATGACGGGACTGGTGACCATTACGATGTATGAATTGGCCGCGCCAGCGGCGCAGTGGCTCGAAAAAGCACCACGCGCGTTCCGTGTAATCGAAAGCAAGCTGCTCCCGGTCAAGGAATCGGTGTCTCAACTCTCCGAAGCCACGGAGGCCATGAACCGTGTCGGACAGACCGATTCATCTCCCGCCGTCCGCAAGGTGGAAGTGGTGCCGGACCGGCGAGCGGCAGTGGTGAGCCTCTTGGGAAAAACCACGGCCGGGATGGGCACGACCCTTCTTCTCTTGTACTTCTTATTGGCGTCCGGAGATCTGTTTGCCAAAAAACTCCTCACCGTCTTGTCCCGGCGCGAGGATCGTGGCTGTGCCGCCGACATTCTCGAAGGCCTCGAGCGACAAATGTCCCAATATTTATTCCAAACTGTCGTGATTCAGAGCGGATTTGGGTTTATCTTGTGGTTGTCTCTCTGGACACTCGGGATGCCGAATCCTGGTCTTTGGGCGGCCGCAGCCGCCATTTTGCAAATCGTGCCGTACATTGGTGGTCTCGCGGTGCTGGTCCTCATTGCCGTGGTGGCAGCCGTGACGTTTGACAACACGTGGTCTATCGCCGGG
>DASTQY010000371.1:0-3937 GCA_035761525.1 Nitrospira sp.
GACACGGAACGCGACGTGATGCAGGTGCTTGGGCAGTTCCTTTCGAATCTGCTTTTCGAAGTGCGAATGGCTCGGGAAGTCCATTCCCCGTTCTTGACCCTTTTCTTTCAATACCGTGCTGTACGCCATTTTCCACTTCACGTCGCGGCCCAAAATACGTGCCCATTCCTCGCCGAGACGCCGTTCGCCGCTGTGACGGGATGTCTTCCACCCGCGTACTTGTTCGAGCAAGGAGGAATCGGTCAGCGTTAGATATTCATCCATCTTCTTGCGCGGATCGTGGGGGAACAGCAGCTTCATTGTGTCCCCGAAAATGTCGCGAAGATGGATGTCGATGGCTCTGGTCGTCCGGTGAAAGTATACATTCGAGTAGAGGTACATTCTGGTGTTCAAGAACATCTGCAGCGCCGGAAGTCCCGTTTTGTGAATCGTAAATCCCTTCTCCGTGACGATCGTGTAATGAATGAGCCTGGTCAGATCGACCGGACCGACAGCGACTCCGCACATATAGGAGTCACGGAGGACGTAATCCAGATTGTCGGCCGTGTAACTTCCAGAAATCACGGGCTGTAGCATGTTCAGCCAGCGGGGGAGACGTGAGTTATCCTTGCCCTTTTCCTTCAAAATAACATGGGCGATGTGATCGGGGTGGAGTTCTTCGCCCTTGGCAAACGGCCCGGATGGACTGCGGCGAATCTTTCTGATGATCGGGCCCAGATGATCCCGAATGATCAACTGCCCCAGTTTCTCATGGCTCGCGTGAAGGGCGTGCAAGTAGTTGTCGTCGAAGAAATGGCAGAAGGGGCCGTGGCCGATGTCGTGGACAAGCGCGGTGACACGAAGAAATTCCTCGACGTAGTTGGCCGAAGGAACATCGGGCGTGCTTTTTTTCAGGAACGGATAGAGATGGCGTGCAAACCGGCCCGCCACGTGCATGGTGCCGATGGAATGGACGAAGCGGGTATGCTCCGCAGAGGGATATACCCAGCGAGCGCTCTGGAGCTGATAAATATGACGGAGGCGTTGCACCCAGGGGGAATCGATGAGATCTTTTTCGGTTTGTTCGTGCGGATCGGCATGGCTCGATGGCACGGTGAAGGATACATACTTGTGAATCGGATCAGCGATCAGGGCCGAGCCATCGTAGGGAGCGTTGGATTGGCGTGTGTGCTCCTGTCGTGCCATGGGCGCGACAGCATCTTATCGTAGGGGGTCGGCGGGCGGCAATGGCTCCACCTGGCGCGCTGATGCCTGTTGTCGATGCTTGGTAATCAGATACAAGGCGAGAGGGTATGACACAATAGCCGCCACCAGACTGAGCACGATGCCACCCACGGCGAAGGGCACGGCATAGGGCATGACCTGTTCATAGATGGCGCGGAAGCCCAGTTCATTCCAGTCGAACGAAGGCCGGTCGGAGCGTCCGAGAATGACGGCGCCGATCCAATAGGTGGCGCCGAGGACGGGAACCAGCGTCCAGGGATTGTTGATGAACGCCCCTGCAAGCAGCGCCAGAAAATTCAGTCTGAAAGCCCAGCTACAAATGCCTACCAGGACCATGTGAAAGCCGTACAAGGGACAGAACGCAATCGCGGCTCCCACTGCAAAGGCGAGCGCCGTGCGTTGGGGCGATTCCTCGAGATGGAGCACCTGTCTTAACAGCGATCGAAAAGAGGCCATGAGACTGGGTTTACATTAGCGTTGAGACCGGAAATGCTCATAACTGACTAACGGCAACGGCTGCCGGCGACCGCTTGGCATGATCATGTGGAGACCTCGGCCGCTGGGCAGCATTCTTCCGACTCGCGTGACGCGGATACGGTGTGCCCTCGTCGCCCGTTCGAAACGAGCGGATCGGTGCGACGGAACGGTAAACAGCAGTTCATAGTCTTCTCCGCCGGCCAACGCCAGCATCGCCGGATCCTGCTTGAGGCCGAGAGCATAGGCGCGGCAGGCGGGAGTTATCGGCAGCATCGACAGATCGAGATCGACGCCGACTTGGCTTTCATCGCAGAGGTGTCGGAGATCGCCGGAGAGCCCGTCGGAGATATCGATGGCCGATGTCGCCCAACGCCCTCTCGCCAGCCAGCACCCTTCTCGAAGGCGCGCAGTCGGGCGCAGGTGTCTGGCCACCAACAGCCGTCGATGGCGGGACGAAATGAAGGAGCGGCTCCTTCGAGGGCCGTTTTGTAAGAGTTGCAGTCCCGCCCGGGAGTCCCCCAACGTTCCGGTCACGTACAGGTTGTCGCCGGGCTTGGAACCGCTTCGGAGCAGGACATCGCGTGCCGGGCATGACCCGACCAGCGTGATGTTGAGGAACCAGCCTGCCGCCGATGCAGAGATGTCGCCGCCAATCAGTCTGACACCATGGGGTCGGCAGGCGGTCATGAGACCACGATACAGCTGTTCGACCTGCACTTTGGAGGCGGATTGAGGCATGGCGAGAGAGACCAGGATGTATTCAGGGGTTCCGCCCATGGCCGCAATATCGCTTAAATTGGCCGTCGCCGCACGAAACCCTACGTCGACAAAGGTTGCGGTCGCAAGGTCAAAATGGATGCCTTCCGCCAGCAGATCGGTCGTGAACAAGTGGCTGCGACGAGGGTTTGAGGCGATGACGGCGGCATCATCGCCGATGCCCCGAAGCACTCCAGGGCCATCGCTTCGATACCGTCGCTGCAGTGCTCGAATGAGGTCAAATTCGTTGAGTGTGGCAATGGCCTTGCGCCGGGGCCGAGCCACCATACTACCGGGGGAGATGAGAGGCATGGAGGCGAGCTGCTCGTGCGTGGGCTGTCCGCTCGGCCCGCCTCGATTTGTCAATGCGCGTGGTCGGTATCGTGGGTTCCTGCGGCGCTTGAGGGTGACCGGTCTTCTTTTTGGCTGGCTGTCGGCGCCGCAAGGCCACTTTCATGACGTCGTCCATAGTATCGGCGAATACGAGTTGAATGCCTTTGAGAATGTGTTTTGGGATTTCGTCGAGATCTTTCTTGTTGCGCTTAGGCAGAATGACTGTGGTGAGCTTGGCCCGCTTTGCGGCAAGAATTTTTTCCTTCAAGCCGCCGATCGGCAGGACCCGCCCGCGCAAGGTGATTTCCCCGGTCATGGCGAGATCCCGGCGTGCCGGCACCTGTGCCAATGCCGATGCGATGGCAGTGGCCATCGTGATGCCGGCCGACGGTCCGTCTTTGGGAATGGCGCCGGCCGGAACATGGATGTGCAAGTCCTGCTTGGTAAACATGTCGGGGTTGATCCCCAGAGATTTTTCACGCGATCGCACATAGCTCAAGGCGGCCTGTGCCGATTCTTTCATGACATCGCCCAGGTGTCCGGTCAGAGTCAACACGCCTTTGCCCTTCATGACGGTGGCCTCGATATAGAGGACGTCGCCGCCCGACTCTGTCCAGGCCAATCCCGTCGCGACACCGATCTCGTCCTTTTCAAGTTCGGATTCCGGGACGAACTTGGGGACGCCCAGATACTTGTGAAGATTTCCGGCATTGACCGGAAAGCCCAGTCCTTTGCCCTCGGCCACTTTCTTCGCCACTTTCCGCATGACATTGGCAATTTCCCGCTCGAGATTCCGGACGCCCGCTTCTCGCGTGTAATGCATGATAATTTGGCGGATCGCCGCCTCGGCAATCTTGACGTGCTTTTCGGTAATGCCATGCTCGTTGAGTTGCCGAGGGATCAGGTAGCGCTGCGCGATGCCAAGCTTTTCTTCCTCGGTGTAGCCGGGAATCTCGATGATCTCCATGCGGTCCCGCAAGGCGGGTAGAATCGGGTCAATCAAGTTCGCGGTGGTGATGAACATCACTTCCGAGAGGTCGAATGGAACGCCCAGGTAATGGTCGGTGAAGGTGCTGTTTTGTTCTGGGTCGAGCACCTCGAGAAGGGCGGCCGAAGGATCGCCCCGGAAGTCCATCCCCACTTTGTC